>DASUGG010000193.1:0-17510 GCA_036274135.1 Geminicoccaceae bacterium | reverse complement strand
GCTGTGCACGGCGCCGGCGGCCAGGATCATCGGGATCGGCGCCTGGGTTTCCGAGACCGCCTCGTCGCTCAGCATGATCTGCTCGCAGCCCTCGCGCACCGCGTCCTCGGCGGCGGTACGGATGCGCGCGATCGCGTCGTGCAGCGCGCCGGGTCCGGCATGAGCGTCGAAGGTGCACGAGATCGTCGCGGCGCGCGGCCCGAAATGCTCCTTCAGGGCCTGCAGCTCGGTATTCAGCAGCAGCGGGCTCTCGAGCTGCAGGATCGTGGTCTGGCTCGGCGCCTCGTCGTAGACGTTGCCGAGATTGCCGTAGCGCGTCTTGAGGCTCATCACCCGCCACTCGCGCAGCGAGTCGATCGGCGGGTTGGTGACCTGCGAGAACTGCTGGCGGAAGAAATGGTGCAGGCCGCGATAGCGCGACGACAGCACGGCGGCCGGCGTGTCGTCGCCCATCGAGCCCACGGCCTCCTTGGCGTCGAGCACCATCGGCATCAGCAGCAACTCGAGATCCTCGACGCTGATGCCGTACAGGTTCTGCCGCCGCCGCAGCTCGGCGCGATCGAGCTGCACCGGCTCGAACCGCCGCCGCGCCACGAGGTCGCTCAGATGGGTGATGTTCTCGACCCACTGGCCGTAGGGCTTCTGGCCGGCGAGCAGGTCCTTCAGCTCGCGGTCGTGGTAGAACCTGCCGGCGCGCAGGTCGACACCGATCGTGCCGCCCGGGCCGACCCGGCCCTTCTCGACGATCCGCGACTCCTCAAGCGGCACCATGCCGATCTCGGAGCCGACCACCAGAAGGCCGTCGGAGGTGCGGGCATAGCGCATCGGCCGCAGCCCGTTGCGATCCATGCCGCCGATTACCCAGCGGCCGTCGGTCGCGACCAGCGCCGCCGGCCCGTCCCAAGGCTCCATGACGCAGTTGCAGTAGCTGAACAGATCCTGATGGCTCTGCGGGATGGTCATCTTATTCGACCAGGCCGGCGGGATCAGCAGGGTCTTGACCAGCGGCAGCGGCCGCCCGGCGCGCACCAGGGCCTCAAGTACCGCATCCAGCGCCGCGCTGTCGGAGCTGCCGGCCTGGACGAGCGGCTTGATCTCCTCGTTGTGGGCGCCGAAGGCGGGCGCCACCATGCGCGTCTCGTGGCTCTTCATCCAGTTGAGGTTGCCGCGCAGCGTGTTGATCTCGCCGTTGTGGGCGAGCATCCGGAACGGCTGCGCCAGCTGCCAGGATGGCCAGGTGTTGGTCGAGTAGCGCTGGTGGAAGACCGCGAAGCTCGAGACGAAGCGCGGATCGTTCAGGTCCGGATAGAACACGGACAGCTGCTCGGCCAGGAACAGCCCCTTGTAGATCACCGAGCGGCAGGAGATCGAGCAGATGTAGAAGTCGCGGATGTGCTCGTCGAGCACGCGGCGCTCGATCCGGCGGCGGATCAGGAACAGCTCGCGCTCGAAGTCGTCGTCGCTCGCGCCTTTCGGGTTGCCGATCACGATCTGCTCGATCTCGGGCCGGGTGGCGATCGCCTTCTCGCCGATCACCGAGGTATCGACGGGCACCTGGCGCCAGCCGAGGATGCTGTAGCCGAAGCCCAGGATCTCCGTCTCGACGATGGTGCGGCAGCGCTCCTGGCCGTTGAAGTCGGTGCGCGGCAGGAACACCATGCCGACCGCGATGCGGCCCTCGGCACCTTTGGCGCCGCGGATCGTCTGCTTGAAGAAGTCCTGCGCGATCTCGAGGTGGATGCCGGCGCCGTCGCCGGTCTTGCCGTCGGCGTCGACCGCGCCGCGATGCCAGACGGCGCGCAGCGCGTCGATGCCCGCCTGCACCACCTCGCGGCGCGCCCTGCCGTCGATCGCGGCGACGAAGCCGACGCCGCAGGCGTCGTGCTCGAGGCTCGGATCGTACAGGCCGTGCGCCGCCAGATGCGCCGCGTTGCGCCGATAGTCGGCGACCCAGCGTTCGCCCCTGGAGCTCGTGGCCACCGTCGTTCTCCTACGAGGCCAGCGCCAGCGCCGGCGCGCCGGCCTCGAGCCAGGCATGCATGCCTTCGGCGGCGTCGCGGCCGTCGCGCACGCCCCACACCACCAGCGAGGCGCCGCGCACGATGTCGCCGCCGGCGAACACGCCTTCCATCGCCGTCATCATCGTCCGCCAGTCGATCCGCACCGTGCCCCAGCGCGTGACCGGCAGCTCGGGCTGGCCGAACAGCGTCGGCAGGTCCTCGGGATCGAAGCCGAGAGCCTTGATCACGAGGTCGGCCTCGACCGTGAAGCTCGAGTCCGGCACCGGTTCGGGCCGCTGCCGGCCGCTGGCGTCGGGCGCTCCCAGGCGCATGCGCACGGCGCGCACGCCGTCGACCGCGCCGTTGCCCAGAAAAGCCTCGGGGGCCGCCTGCCAGACGAACTCGACGCCCTCCTCCTCCGCATGCCGCACTTCACGCATCGAGCCCGGCATGTTGGCGCGGTCGCGTCGGTAGAGGCAGCGCACGGAGACGGCGCCCTGGCGCACGGCGGTGCGCACGCAGTCCATCGCCGTGTCGCCGCCGCCGATCACCACCACCCGCTTGCCGGCGGCGTTGAGCGCGCCGGAATCGAACGCCGGCACGGCGTCGCGCAGGCCCTTGCGATTGCTCGCGGTGAGGTATTCGAGCGCCTGCACGACGTTGGCGAGGCCGACGCCGGCCATGGCGATGTCGCGCGCCCGGTAGACGCCGGTGCCGATGAACAGCGCATCGTGGCGGTCCCGCAGCGCGTCGAACGCAAGGCTGCTGCCGACCTCGCTGTCGAGGTGGAAGCGGATGCCGCCCGCGCTCAGGACCTCGGCCCGCCGCTGCACCACCGCCTTGTCGAGCTTGAAGTTGGGGATGCCGTAGATCAGCAGACCGCCGACCCGGTCGTAGCGGTCGTAGACGTCGATCTGGTAGCCGCGCCGGCGCAGCTGGTCGGCGACCGCGAGGCCGGCCGGGCCGGCGCCGATGACGCCGATCGACTGCGGGCGCTCGCGCCGGGGCTTGGGCGGCTTGACCCAGCCGCGCTCGAAGGCGACCTCGGTGATGTGCTTCTCGACCGCGCCGATGGTCACGGACTCGAAGCCCTTCTCGATCACGCAATTGCCTTCGCACAGCCGGTCCTGTGGGCAGATGCGGCCGCAGATCTCCGGCATGTTGTTGGTCGCCGAGGCTAGCTCGTAGGCCTCCTCGAGCCGGTCCTCCGCGGTCATCCGCAGCCAGTCGGGGATGTTGTTGTGCAGCGGGCAGTGAATCTGACAGAACGGGACGCCGCACTGCTCGCAACGGCCCGCCTGCTCGATCGCGCCTCCCCTGCTGAAGCGGTCGTGGATCTCGCGGAAGTCGCGCCGGCGCAGGGCCGCGTCCCGCTTGTCGGGCATGGCCTGCGGCGTCGAGACGAACCCCATCATCTTGGCGGTCATGGCTCTCCCAAGCGGTCGATCACGACCACGCAGCCGGCGGTCTGGCTTGTCGGAAATTGGCTTCGACCCGGGCGTGGCACCCGCCTCGGGAACGCCTTACGGAGCAAGCTATAGGGCCGCCCGGGCCTGCTGTCCAGCGATTTCGGACCTCTTCGTCAACATATGCGACCAATATCTTGGTCTCACGGCCCTGAAGAATCCGTTCACGCCTGGTCTCGCCGAGCGGTCGCCGGAAAATGGTCGCATAGCGGGACTATTCCTCCGGCAACGATTCCGTCATGCATTCGCCGCCATGCTGTCGGCCTGACGCGACGAAATTGACGCGGGGCCGCGGCCTGCGCGTATTAGTTGCGCGACGGTCGGACGTCCCGGTGGCGGGATCCGGCTGTCGCACGTAGCTGTCTTCGCCGGGGCGACACGACTCCTCCGGCCCCGCTAGGGAAGCGCGATGGATCTTACACTCCTGCTCGAGGCGCTTCTCCTCGGGATCGTCGAGGGTCTCACCGAGTTCATCCCGGTCTCCTCGACCGGTCATCTGATCCTGATCGTCGACCTGATCGGCTTTCGCGGCCCGCCCGGCAAGGTGTTCGAGGTGGTGATCCAGCTCGGCGCGATCTTCGCCATTTGCTGGACCTACCGGCAGCGCTTCCTGCGCGCCGCGACCGGCCTGCTGCGCGACCCGGACCAGGCGCGCTTCGCCCGCAACATCCTGCTCGGCTTCATCCCGGCGATGGTGATCGGCGCCTTCGCCCACGGCTTCATCAAGTCCGTGCTGTTCAGCCCCTGGGTGGTGGTGACCACGCTGGTCCTCGGCGGCTTCGTCATCCTCCTGATCGAGCGCATCCATCCGAAAGCGCGCCACCGCGGCGTCGAGCGGCTGCCGGCGGCGACCGCGCTGCAGATCGGCTTCTGCCAGGCCGTGGCCATGATTCCCGGGGTCTCGCGCTCCGGCGCCACGATCATGGGCGGCCTCCTGCTCGGGGTCGACCGCCGCACCGCGACCGAGTTCTCGTTCTTCCTTGCCGTGCCGACGATGCTCGCCGCGACGGTGTACGACACCTACAAGAACTGGGCGGTGATGAGCGCCGACAACGTCGCCGTGATCGCCGTGGGCTTCGTCGCCGCGTTTCTCGCGGCGCTGTTCGTGGTCCGACGTCTGCTCGATTTCGTCTCGGAGCGCGGCTTCGCGCCGTTCGCCTGGTACCGCATCGCGGTCGGCTTGCTGATGGCCGCCTTCCTGGCGCTGCGCTGAGCCGGTCTCAGCCGCCGACCAGCCGCGGCGCCGAGGCGCGATAGCGCGCCAGATACTCCGGCACGACGATCTCGATCGGGGTCGGCGAGATGCCGAGATCGGCGAAGCCCTTGGCCCCTTCGGCCACGACGTTGTCGGTCCTGAGCAGCTCGACCTGGTCGCGGGTGAGCGGCGGCGCCGGCAGCAGCTCGAGAAAGCGCGCCAGCAGCCCGGCCATGCCGAACGACAGCGGCAGCAGCAGGCGGCGACGCTGCAGCACACCCAGCATGTAGCGCATCAGCTCGGCGAAGCTGTACAGCTGCGGCCCGCCGAGCTCGTAGGTCTGGCCGGCGGTCTCGCGGCGCTCCAGCCCCGCGACGATCGCGTCCGCCACGTCGCCGACATAGGCCGGCTGGAACCTGGTCCGGCCGCCGCCGATCAGGGGCAGCGCCGGCAGCCACCGCGCCATCTCGGCGAAGCGGTTGAAGAAGCCGTCCTCGGGACCGATCACGATGCTCGGCCGGATGATCGTCGCGCCGGGCAGGATCTCGCGCACGCGCCGCTCGCCTTCCGCCTTGCTGCGCGCATAGGCGCTGCGCGACTCGGGGTCGGCGCCGATCGCCGACAGCTGCACCATGCGCTCGATGCCGGCGGCCGCGGCGGCCCTGGCGATCCGGCCCGGCAGCGCCCCCTGCACCTCGTCGAAGCGCTGCTGCCTGGTCTCATGCAGCACGCCGATCAGGTTGACCACGCCGCTCGCCCCGGCGAGCGCCCGCGCCAGCGCCTGCTCGCTGCCGAGGTCGAACCCCGCCACGACGATCTGGCCGACCCTGCCCATCGGCTGCAGATGGCCGCCGCGCGACGGGTTGCGGCTCGGCACGAGGATCCGCACCCCCCGCGCCGCGAGACGGCGCACCAGATGCCGGCCGATGAAGCCGGTGCCGCCGAACACCGTGATCAGTCGATTGCGCACGCGTCACACCCTCTCGATTTGCGGCAACTATAGAGCGGACCGTGCGGCTGCGCGAGAGGGGCGGCGGCGCTCGCCGATCCCCGGTTGACGCCGTCCTTCTCTCGGCTTACATGCTCGCTGACCCTCGGCCCAGGTGGCGGAATTGGTAGACGCACTAGCTTCAGGTGCTAGCGGCCGTACGGCCGTGGAGGTTCGAGTCCTCTCCTGGGCACCATCCCCGAGCTGCCGGCCGCGAACGCGGTGTGGCACGCCGGCGTAGGATGCCGACCCTGACCCGGCGGCGCCGCGCGGTTGACGGAGGACGTGGCGGCGGAGCCGTTAAGGCAGGGTTAACCTGCCGGCGGCTAGATCTCGCCGTCGATCGCCCGTTTTGCTAGCGTCAACCTCGAGATACTCAGGTCCCGGCCGAGGCACGATGTCGATCATCCAACACGAGCAGGACCTGCCGCATGACGTCGAGTTCGGATCGAGCGTCGCGGTGGACACCGAGGCGATGGGCCTCAATCCGCTGCGCGACCGGCTCTGCCTGGTGCAGCTCTCGGCCGGCGACGGCACCTGCCATCTGGTGCATTTCCGCGATCGCGACTACCGCGCCCCCAACCTCGCCCGGCTGCTGACCGATCCCGCGGTCGAGAAGCTGTTCCATTTCGCCCGCTTCGACCTCGCGATGCTGCAGCAGCATCTCGGCGTGATGTGCCAGCCGGTGTACTGCACCAAGATCGCCTCCAAGCTGGCGCGCACCTACACCGACCGGCATGGCCTCAAGGACCTGTGCCAGGAGCTGCTCGGCATCGAGCTGTCGAAGCAGATGCAGACCTCCGATTGGGGCGAGGCCGAGCTGTCGGCGGCGCAGCTGAACTACGCCGCGCACGACGTGCTGCATCTGCACCGCCTGCGCGAGCGCCTGGATGCCATGCTGGCGCGCGAGCAGCGCCTCGAGCTGGCGGCCGCCTGCTTTGCCTTCCTGCCGCAGCGGGTGCGGCTCGACCTTGCCGGCTGGCCGGGCGTCGATATCTTCGCTTACTAGGGAGGCTGTCCTTCGACACGTTGCGTTGACGCCACGGCGGCATCATGACCATATTGCGGCAAAACGCACGTGCGCGGGGGAGCAGCGCCTCTGCCTTGGCATCCGGAACTGGCCCAAGGCGGGCCCTTGGTAAGGTACGCAACGGTGCCGGCACGGTGCCGCGCGCCGCGAGCGGAGTGAGCTGGTCCCGACGATGATTGCCGTCCCGTCGACGTCGACCGTTGCCGAATCCGACGAGCCCAACGCCACGCTCGCCGCGGGGCGGCGCGTGCTGCGCGCCGAGGCCGCGGCGCTGCTCGACCTGGCGCGCTCGCTCGACGAGCGCTTCGAGCGCGGCGTCGAGATGATCGCCGCCACCCGCGGCCGCGTCGTCGTCACCGGCATGGGCAAGAGCGGCCATGTCGGGCGCAAGATCGCCGCCACCTTCGCCTCGACCGGCACGCCTGCCCTCTACGTGCACCCGGGCGAGGCGAGCCACGGCGACCTCGGCATGATCACCGCGACCGACCTGGTGCTCGCCTTATCGAACTCGGGCGAGACGCCGGAGCTCGCCGACATCGTCGCCTATACCCGGCGCGTCTCGGTGCCGCTGCTCGCGATCGTCGGACGCGCCGACAGCACGCTGGCCGAGACCGCCGACCTCGCGCTGGTCCTGCCGCGCCACGCCGAAGCGTGTCCCATGGGGCTAGCCCCGACCACCTCGACGACCGCGACCCTGGCGCTCGGCGACGCGCTGGCGATCGCCCTGCTCGAGCGCCGCGGCTTCGGCGCGCAGGAATACAGCGTGCTGCACCCGGGCGGCAGCCTCGGCAAGCGGCTGGTCCGGGTCGAGCAGCTGATGCACCGCGGCGACGCCCTGCCCCTGTGCGCGCTGCACGCGCCGATGACCGAGGTCATGCTGGAGATGACCGCCAAGCGGCTCGGCTGCGTCGGTGTGCTGAACGCCAACGGCCGTCTCGCCGGCATCATCACCGACGGCGATCTGCGCCGCCATATGGGGCCGGACCTGTTCGGCCGCACCGCCGTCGAGATCATGACCGCCGGGCCGAAAACCATCCGGCCGCAGGCCCTGGTGGCCGAGGCGCTGGCCACGATGAACCAGGCGCAGCGGCCGTTCACCGTCATCTTCGTGGTCGAGCGGCAGCGACCGATCGGCGTGCTGCACGTGCACGACTGCCTGCGGGCGGGCGTCACGTGAGCGAGGTGCGCGTCTTGGGCGCCGTGCGGACCTCGCCGAGGCAGCGCCAGCCACGGCGGCGCTCGCGCCTGATCGACGTGCTGCGCATCCTGCTGCCCGCCCTGGCGCTGATCCTGGTCGGCCTGGTGATCGCCTGGCCGCAGATCATGCCCGGCCCCGCCGGCATCGCGGTGCCGACGTTCGTGCCGGGGGATGCCGGCGAGCCCGACCGGCTGCGCATGGACAGCCCGCGCTATGTCGGCCGGACTAGCCACGACCGGCCCTACGCGGTCATGGCACGCTCGGCGTCGCTCGATCCGCTCTCCGCCAATGTCGTGTATCTCGACCGGCCGTCCGCCGACATCGCGCTCGGCGAGGACGGCAGCGTCCAGCTGGTGGCGCAGAACGGCACCTACGATCGTGCTGCCGGCAGGCTTCTGCTCGACGGCGGCATCGAGGTCGTGACGAGCAACGGCTACCGCTTCGTGACGCCGAGCGCCCGGGTCAACTTGGCGCAGGGGCGGGTGCGCGGCCGGCAGCCGATCGAGGGGTTCGGCCCGAGCGGCAGGCTCTCGGCCGATCGCTTCGAGATCAAGGACGCGGGCGACGTGCTGCGCTTCGACGGCCGCGTCAGGGTGACGCTGCTGCCGCCGCGGCAGCGCGAGGCCCGGCCCGCCGAGCGGGCGCCGCGTCCCGACGTGGGAGCCTCCTCGTGACCTTGGCCGGCCTGTCGGGCGCCGCGGCGGCCGCGCGGCCTCGCCGGCTCGCGCGGGCCCTGGCGCCGGCGGCGACCGCCGCGCTGCTGTGGCTGCCCTGGGCTCCGGCCTGGTCGCAGAGCTTCCAGCACGACAGCACGCTGCCGATCGAGATCACCGCGGACAGCCTCGAGGTGCTGCAGGGCCAGCAGGTCGCGACCTTCACGGGCAATGTCGACGCCGTCCAGGGCGAGCTCGTGCTGACCTCCGACCTGCTCCGCGTCCACTACCGCGGCGGCGGCGAGGCGGCCGGCGTCACCGCCGGTGCGATCCGCCGCATCGAGGCAACGGGCAACGTCTTCCTGTCGTCGCCGGACGAGACCGCGCAGGGCGAGTTCGGCGTCTACGACGTCGACGGCGCGATGCTGACGCTCGAGGGCGCGGTGGTGCTCACCCGCGCCGACAACGTGGTACGCGGCGAGCGCCTGGAGATCGACCTGGCGACCGGCCGCGCCCAGATGTTCTCGGCCGTGCCGAGCACCGCCGGCGGTACGGCGGGCCAGCGGGTCAGGGCGGTGTTCACGCCGACGCCCGAGCCGGCGGCCGGCCCGTCCGACGGGAAATCGTCCGGCGACAGCCCTGCCGCGGCGCAGATCGAGCCCGCGCCGCCGAAGGCGATCGAGTAGCCGGTGGCCGTGCACGCGCGCATGGGGCGGGCCGAGGCGCAGCCGGTCGAGGCCAGGACCCGCCCCAGATTGGTCGCCGGCCCCGCCGGTCTCGCCGCGCACGGTCTCGGCAAGCAGTTCCGCGGCCGGCCGGTGCTGCGCGACGTCAGCGTCCAGCTGCGCCGCGGGGAAGCGGTCGGCCTGCTCGGCCCCAACGGCGCCGGCAAGACCACCTGCTTCCACATCATCACCGGCCTGCTGCCGGCGGACTACGGCAGCGTCAGCCTCGACAACGACGATATCACCGACCTGCCGATGCACCGCCGCGCCCGCCTCGGCGTCGGCTATCTGCCGCAGGAGGCGTCGGTGTTCCGCGGCCTCAACGTCGAGAACAACATCCGCGCCGTGCTGGAGGTGGTCGAGCCGGCGCGCCACGAGCGCGAGGCGCGGCTCGACGCGCTGTTGGAGGAGTTCTCGCTGCGCCATCTGCGGCGCTCCTCCGTGCTGTCCCTGTCCGGCGGCGAGCGGCGCCGGGTCGAGATCGCCCGCGCCCTGGCCTCCGACCCCGGCTTCATCCTGCTCGACGAGCCGCTCGCGGGCATCGATCCGATCAACGTCGCCGAGATCCGCGACCTGGTCGCGCACCTCAAGGAGCGCGGCATCGGCGTCCTCATCACCGACCACAATGTGCGCGATACGCTCGACATCATCGATCGTGCATACATTCTGCACGAAGGCCGGGTTCTGATGGAGGGCCCGCCGGCCGAGATCGTCGCGGACGAGGGCGTCCGCCGGGTTTATCTCGGAGACCGGTTCAGCCTCTAGCGCCGCCCATGTCCCTGTCCTTACGACTGGATGTGCGTCAGAGCCAGACGCTGGTGATGACGCCGCAGCTGCAACAGGCGATCAAGCTGCTGCAGCTGGGCAATCTCGATCTGGCGACCGATGTGCCGGGGGGGCTCGAGCAGAATCCGTTTCTCGAGAGGCAGGAAGAGAGCGGCGAGGCCTCGTCCGAGCCGTTGGCAGAGCCGCCCGCGGCCGAGCCGGCGCGCGAGGGGGCGCTGACCGGCGCGCTCGACATGACGCCGCATCAGGACGTGGCCGAGGCGTCGTCGACCGCGCCGGACGAGGGCTGGACGGACCCGGGGGCGGAGCAGGGCTCGCCCTGGCTGGACGTCACCAGCGTGGCGCCGGGCGGCCGGAGCAGGAGCAGCGACTTCGACGACGACCGGTTCGACCTCGAGGCGCGCCTCAGCCGGCCCAGGACCCTGCGCGAGCACCTCCTCGAGCAGCTGCAGATCGACCTGCCGCCCGGCCCCGAGCGTATCGTCGGCATGCATCTGATCGACCTGGTGGACGAGGCCGGCTACCTCACGGACGATCTCGGCGAGGTCGCCGCCCGTCTCGGCTGCTCGCTCGCCGAAGTCGAGGCGGTGCTCGCCCGCCTGCAACACTTCGACCCGCCCGGCGTGCTCGCCCGCTCGGTCAAGGAATGTCTCGCCCTGCAGTTGCGCGACGTCGACCGTCTCGATCCCGCGATGCAGGCGCTGCTGGACCATCTCGACCTGCTGGCACACGCCGATCTCGACCGCCTGCAGAGGGCCTGCGGCGTTTTGCCCGAGGACCTGCCGGAGATGGTCGCCGAGATCAAGGCGCTGAACCCCAAGCCGGGCCTCGCCTTCGCGCACGACGTCGTCGAGACGATGGTGCCGGATGTGCTGGTGCTGCCGGTCGCGGGCGGGGGCTGGCGTGTCGAGCTCAACGCCGCGACGCTGCCGAAAGTGCTGGTCAACACCGCCTACTACGCCGAGCTCTACGGCCGCACCGTCGACAGGCGCGCGCGGGAGTACCTCGCCGAGCGGCTGCAGTCGGCGAGCTGGCTGGTCAAGGCGCTCGACCAGCGGGCGCGCACGCTGCTCAGGGTCGCCGAGGCAGTGGTCGAGCGGCAGCTCGGCTTTCTCAACCATGGCGTGCAACAGCTGCGCCCGATGGTCCTGCGCGACATTGCCGAGGCCACGGACATGCACGAGAGCACGATCTCGCGCGCGACCGCCGACAAATATGTCGCCACGCCGCGTGGTAACTTCGCCTTCCAGTATTTCTTCTCCAATGCGCTGCCGGCGACCAACGGCGAGGCCAGCCATGCTGCCGAAGCGATCCGTCAACAGGTCAAGATCATGATCGAGCGGGAGGATCCGGAGCGGGTCCTGTCCGATGATCAGATCGTCGCGGCGCTGCGCGCCACGGGCGTCTCGATCGCCCGGCGGACCGTCGCAAAATACCGGGAATCCCTGGCGATTCCGTCCTCGGTGGAGCGCCGTCGGAGCAAGGCATTAAGGCTTGCGTAATGGGGTTTTTGGGCTCATCCTCCCGCCCCTGCACAAAGGCCGTGATGCACACGGATGTCATGGGGGGCAAGCGGGCGGCAGCCGGCCGGCGCGGCGAGCGCGCTGGCGAAGCACCGGCCAGAGCGCGGTCGGCCCGGTTGATCCCGTCGCGAGCTCCCGAGAGTGAGAACTGATCACGACGGACGTGGCATGGTCGAACTCGCCGATATCATCACCCCGGAAAACGTCATCCTGAACCTCCCGTCGTGCAGCAGCAAACGCCAGGTGCTGACGGAGCTGGCGCGGCGCGGCGCCGTCGCGTCGGGCATCGAGCAGCAGCGCCTGCTGGATGCGCTGACCGAGCGCGAGCGGCTGGGCACGACCGGCATCGGACACGGCATCGCGATCCCGCATGCGCGGCTCGAGGGCCTCGACCACCTGGTCGGGATGTTCGTCCGCCTCGATCATCCGGTGGACTTCGAAGCGCTCGACGAGCAGCCGAGCGACCTGATCTTTCTCCTCCTGGCGCCCAGCACGGCGGAGGCGGACAGCCTGAAGGCGCTGGCGCGGATCTCGCGCCTGCTGCGCGACCCCGGGCTGCGCCAGCGGCTGCGCCAGGAGCGCGACCCGCGCGCGGTCTACCGCATGCTGACACAAAAACCGGAGTGCCATGCGGCGTGACGTGGTAGGGGCGTCCGGCAACGCGGCCTTGCCCGGCGCGCTGCACGCGGCACCCGGGGCTGTGCGTGTCCGGCTGCATGCGAGCTGCGTCCAGCTCGGCGGTGTCGGGGTGGTGCTGCTGGGCGTGTCGGGCGTCGGCAAGTCGGACCTCGCCGTCCGGCTGATCGATGCCGGTGCCCTGCTGGTGGCCGACGACCAGCTGCACGTCGAGGCGACCGCGGCAGGCCTGCTCGGCCGGCCGGACGATACCCTCGCGGGGCTGCTCGAGGTGCGCGGGCTGGGTATCCTGCGCCTGCCCTATTGCCGGGTCAGCCCGCTCGGCCTCGTGGTCGAGCTCGAGCGCCGGCCGGCGCCCCGGCTGCCCGAGCCGTCCACCTACACGCTGCTCGGCTCCGCGCTGCGCCATCTGCGTCTCGACCCGCTCCAGGCCTCGGCCGTCGCCAAGATCCGGCTCGCGCTGACGGCCGAGCAGGTGGTCTGAGCCGCCATGCAGCGGATCGTCCTGGTCACCGGCATGGCGGGCGCGGGGCGCACGACCGCGCTGCGCGCGCTCGAGGACGTCGGCTTCGAGGCGGTCGACAATCCGCCGATCGACCTGCTGGACGGCCTGCTCAAGCCCGGCGACGAAGCGCCGCGCAACCGCGCGATCGGCATCGACTGCCGCGCCCACGCCTTCGATTCGCAGGGGCTGAACCGTCGCCTCGACGAGCTCCTGCAGGACTCCGACGACCGGCTTCGCGTGCTGTTCCTCGACTGCGACGAGGAGATCCTGCGGCGCCGCTTCACCGAGACCCGCAGGCGCCATCCGCTGGCGCAGGACCGCCGCGTCACCGACGGCATCGCCGAGGAGCGCATCCTGATGGCGCCGCTGCGCGAGCGCGCCGATCTGGTGATCGACACCTCGCAGCTGGCGCCGGGCGATCTGCGCCGCATCGTGGTCGGCCACTTCGCGGAGGGCCCCGGCGAGCGGCTCACGGTCTCCGTCATGTCGTTCGCCTATCGCAACGGCCTGCCGCGCGAGGCGGACCTCGTGTTCGACGTCCGCTTCCTCGCCAACCCGCACTATGTCGACGCGCTGCGGCCGCGCACCGGCAAGGATCCGGGCGTGCGTGCCTACGTCGAGTCCGACCCCAGCTATCAGGTGCTGACCGACGGCCTCGCCAGCTTTCTCGAGCCCCTGCTGCCGGCCTACCGCAGCGAGGGCAAGAGCTATCTCACCATCGCCTTCGGGTGCACCGGCGGCCGGCACCGGTCGATCGTCGTCGCCGAGGCGATCGCCAGATCGCTGCGCGACGCCGGCTGGCCGGTGCTGCTGCACCATCGCGACACGCCCGAAGCCAACGAGGAGGAGCCCCCGGCGGGCGAACCATCCGGGAGAGAAGGCGTATGATCGGCCTGGTTCTGGTCACCCACGGACGCCTCGCCGAGGAGTTCGTCGCGGCGACCGAGCACGTGGTGGGACGGCAGCCCAACATGCGCGCGATCTCGATCGGCCCCGACGACGACATCGAGCAACGGCGCCTCGACATCATGGCGGCGGTCGAGGCGGTGGACGACGGCTCCGGGGTGATCCTGCTGACCGACATGTTCGGCGGCACGCCCTCGAACCTCGCGATCTCGATCATGGACAAGGGGCGGGTCGAGATCATCGCCGGCGTCAACCTGCCCATGCTCATCAAGCTGGCCAGCGTGCGGGACGCCGAGACCCTGGACCAGGCGGTGGTCAGCGCCCAGGAGGCCGGCCGCAAATACATCAACGTCGCCAGCACCCTGCTCAATGTCGAGCAGGGCGACGCGGCGAGATGACGGCCGAGACCAACCAGAGCGGTCCCGCGCAGGGCCAGCAGCTGCGTCGCCGGGTGACGGTCGTCAACCGCCGCGGCCTGCATGCCCGTGCGGCCGTCAAGTTCGTCAACATGGCCGAGCAGTTCGTGGCCGACATCGAGGTGGCGCGCGACAACATGGTGGTCTGCGGCACGTCGATCATGGGGCTGATGATGCTCGCCGCCCCGGAAGGCTCGGAGCTCGAGATCCGGGCGAGCGGGCGCGAGGCCGGGCCGGCGCTCGACGCGCTCGCGGCGCTGGTCGCCGGCGGCTTCGACGAGACCTGACCGCCAGTGACTGGCCTTGCCCCGCCCCTGCGCTTGTGGTTTATGGCGCCCCGGCGGACGCCGGCGCGCCCGTTTCGCCTCGATCCGTCAATTCATCGCGGATCGTTCATCCTCGACGCGACACGCATTGCAGCAGTACGGAACCAGACATGACCGAGCTTCACGACTACAAGGTCGCCGACATCGGTTTGGCCGGATGGGGCGCCAAGGAGATCGCCATTGCCGAGAAGGAGATGCCGGGGCTGATGGCGCTGCGCGCCGAGTACGGCGCGCGCCGGCCGCTCGACGGCGCGCGGATCGTCGGCTGCCTGCACATGACGGTCGAGACCGCGGTGCTGATCCGCACGCTCCGCCATCTCGGCGCCGAAGTGCGCTGGAGCTCCTGCAACATCTTCTCGACGCAGGACCAGGCGGCCGCGGCGATGGCCGCCGAGGGCGTCCCGGTCTTCGCCTGGCGCGGCGAGACCGAGGAGGACTACGAGTGGTGCATCCGCCGCACGATCGAAGGCCCGGACGGCTGGCGCCCCAACATGCTGCTCGACGACGGCGGCGACCTCACCAGGATGATGCACGACGACTACCGCGAGCTGCTGCAGGACGTGCGCGGCCTCTCCGAGGAGACTACGACGGGCGTGCACCGGCTGTACGAGATGCAGAAGGCCGGCACGCTGCTGGTGCCCGCGTTCAACGTCAACGATTCGGTCACCAAGTCCAAGTTCGACAATCTCTACGGCGTGCGCGAGAGCCTGGTCGACGGCATCAAGCGCGCGACCAGCGTGATGATCGCCGGCAAGATCGCGGTGGTCTGCGGCTATGGCGACGTCGGCAAGGGCTCGGCCGAGTCGATGCGCAGCCAGGGGGCGCGGGTGATGGTCACCGAGATCGACCCGATCTGCGCGCTGCAGGCCGCGATGGAGGGCTATGAGGTCGTGACCATGGAGGATGTCGCGCCGGTCGGCGACATCTTCGTCACCGCCACCGGCAACACCGACGTGATCACGCTGGACCACATGCGGGCGATGAAGGACGGCGCGATCGTCTGCAACATCGGCCACTTCGACACCGAGATCGAGATCGCCGCGCTGCGCAATTACAAATGGAGCGAGGTGAAGCCGCAGGTCGACGAGGTCGAGTTCCCCGACGGCAAGAAGATCATCGTCCTCGCCAAGGGCCGGTTGGTCAATCTGGGCTGCGCCACCGGCCATCCGAGCTTCGTCATGAGCGCCTCGTTCACCAACCAGGTGCTGGCCCAGCTCGAGCTCTGGCAGCACGGCGACCGCTACGAGAACAAGGTCTACGTGCTGCCCAAGGCGCTGGACGAGAAGGTCGCGAGGCTGCATCTCGACAAGCTCGGCGCGAAGCTCACCAAGCTTTCCGCCAAGCAGGCCGGCTATATCGGCGTGCCGGTCGATGGGCCGTACAAGTCGGAGCCCTATCGTTACTGAAGCGTCGCCGACGGTCCTGCTCGAGGACCTCGCGGCGACGCGGGCGCTCGGGACCCGCCTCGCGGCGGCGGTCGCCGGCGGCGACGTGATCGCGCTCAGCGGCCCGCTCGGCGCCGGCAAGAGCGAGCTCGCCCGGGCGCTGATCCGGGCGCGCGCCGGCGCCGCCATCGAGGTGCCGAGCCCGAGCTACACGCTGGTGCAGGACTATCCGGTGGGCGAGCTGGTGCTGCGCCACATCGACCTCTACCGGCTGGCTGATCCGGGCGAGCTGCGGGAGATCGGCCTCGAGGCGCCGGAAGCGGACGAGGTCTGGCTGGTCGAGTGGCCGGAGCGCGCCGGCGACATGTTCTTGCAGGATCTGCAGATTACCCTGGAGCAGGGGCCGGCCGCCGACGGCCGCATCGCGCATTTGCGGGCCGGCCCGCGCTGGCAGAAGAGGCTCGATGCCCTGCTAGATGATTGAGACAGAAGCCTTTTTGCAGCGACACGGGTTCGGCGAAGCGAGTCGCACGGCGCTCGCCGGCGACGCCTCGGCGCGCCGCTACGAGCGCCTGAGCGGCCCGGCGCCCGCGATCCTCATGCTGTGCCCGCCGCAGATCCCGGTCGGCCCGTTCCTTTCCGTTGCAACATGGCTGCATCGCCGGCGCATGAGCGCGCCAAAGGTGCTCGCCGCCGACGCAGAATCCGGCCGGGTGCTGCTCGAGGACCTGGGCGACGACCTGTTCAGCCGCGTGCTGGCGCAGGGCGGCGACGAACGCCGCCTGTACGAGGCCGCGGTCGACGTCCTGGTGGCGCTGCAGAGCCCGCCGCCGCCCGACGGCCTGCCGGCCTATGACGAGGCCTGGCTGCTGCGCGAAGCCATGCTGCTTCCCGAATGGTATGCGCCAGACGCGCCGGCCGACGACTATCGCGCGATCTGGCAGGAGCTGCTGCCGCGGGCGCGGGTCGGCGCCGACGGCTTCGTCTACGTCGACTACCACGCCGACAACCTGCTCTGGCTGCCCGAGCGGGCCGGGCACGCCCGCATCGGCCTCCTGGATTTCCAGGACGCGCGGATCGGGCCGCCGGCCTACGACCTCGTCTCGCTGCTCGAGGATGCCCGCCGCGACGTGCCGCCGGATCTCGCGCAGGCGATGATCGCGCGCTACCTGGCGGCGCGCCCCGACCTCGAGGAGGAGCCGTTCCGCGCCGCCTATGCCCTGCTCGGCGCGCAACGCAACAGCAAGATCCTCGGGCTGTTCTCGCGCCTCTCCCGGCGCGACGGCAAGCCCGCCTATCTGGCCCTCTTGCCGCGTGTCGCAGGCCATCTGCGGCGCGATCTCGCGCATCCGCTGCTGGCGCCGCTGCGCGCCTGGTGCGACCGCCACCTGCAGCTCTAGCTCGCTTCCCCACCCACGCCATGGTAGATTGCCCCATGGTGCCGGTCGCCACGATTCCCCCGACCCTGCCGTTCGTCGACGCGCTGGCCGCGGGGCTGCTCGCCGAGGTCGGCGACGATCCGCCGGCGCTCGCGGACGTGCTCGTGCTGCTGCCGACCCGGCGCGCCTGCCGCAGCCTGCGCGAGGCGTTCGTCCGTCAGACCGAGGGGCGGGCGCTGCTGCTGCCGCGCATCCAGCCGATCGGCGAGGTCGAGGCCGACGAGCTGCTGCTGGCCGGCGCCATCGACCTCGCGCTGCCGCCCGCGATCAGCGGCCTGCGCCGCCAGCTCCTGCTCGCCCGCCTGCTGGCCGGGGTGACGGCCCGGCAGGAGC
>DASUGG010000192.1:0-3427 GCA_036274135.1 Geminicoccaceae bacterium | reverse complement strand
GAGCTCACGGTCGAGGGCCTGCGCGCCGCGGATCCGACCTTCGACGATCTGCCGCCGGCCCGCCTCACCGGGGCGGCCGAGCTGGCGGCGCGCCGGCTGCGCGTCGACCTGCGCGGCGAGGGCGTCACCGACAAGCCGGCGGTCCTCGCCGCGGAGCTGCCTGTGACGCTGCAGCTCGAGCCGTTCCAGCTCGCGGTGCCGGACGGGCCGGTCGCCGGCCGTCTCGATGCCGAGATCCAGCTCGCGCGCCTCGGCGACGTCGCCGGCCTCGACGACGATCGCCTCGAAGGTCTGCTGCGCGCGGCGCTGAGCCTCGGCGGCACGCTGGATCAGCCGCAGCTGAGCGGCACGGTCGAGATCGCCGATGGCATCTACGAGAACGGCCTCACCGGCACCGTGCTGCACGACATGACCCTGCGGGCGCGGGCGCGCCAGCAGCGCCTGACCATCGAGGAGCTCTCCGCCAACGACGGCGGCAGCGGCCGCCTCACCGGCGAGGGCTTCGTCGAGGTCGATCCCGCCGCGTCGTTTCCGCTGGAGGTGAACATCACGCTGAACAGCGCCCGCCTGGTGCAGACCAACGAGGCCGACGCGACCCTCGGCGGCGGGCTGCGCCTCGCCGGCAACGTGCTGGCGGCGAGCCTCACCGGCCGGCTCGAGGTCGAGCGCGCCGACATCTCGATCCCCGATCAGGTCGGCCCCAGCGTGCCGACCATCGAGGTCGTGGAGATCGGCGGCAGCGCGCCGCGCAGCGCCGGTGACGCCGCCGGCGGCGGGCCCGCCTTCGATCTCGGCCTCGACGTGGTGGTGAACCTGCCGGGACGGGTGTTCGTGCGCGGCCGCGGGCTGGAGTCGGAATGGGAGGGCAGGATCACGGCGAAGGGCACCGCTGCCGAGCCGCGCCTGAGCGGGACGCTGCAGATCCGGCGCGGCTATTTCGACCTGCTCGACCGCCGCTTCGAGCTGCGCCGCGGGGTGATCACCTTCGCCGGCGAGTCGCCGCCCAACCCGCAGATCGACATCGAGGCGGTCGCCCGGGCGACCGACATCACGGCGATCGTGCGGGCCACGGGCGACGCGCAGCAGCCGACGATCGCGCTGGAGAGCGAGCCGCCGCTGCCCGAGGACGAGGTGCTGTCGCGGCTGATGTTCAACCGCTCGGCCGGCTCGATCACGCCGCTCCAGGCGGTGCAGCTCGCGGCCGCAGTCAATCGCCTGCGCGGCGGCGGCCCCGGCATCGTCGACCGGCTGCGCAACGCGCTCGGGGTCGACACGCTGGACGTCTCTGGCGGCAGCGGCGCCGGCGGCACCACCGTCCGCGCGGGCAGGTATCTGGCGGACGGCATCTATGTCGAGGGCCAGACCGGCACGGCCGGTCAGAGCAGTCGGGCGCGGGTCGAGGTCGAGATCCTGCCGAACCTGTCGCTGCAGGCGGACACCGGCGCCGACGCCAACAGCGGCGTCGGCCTGCGCTGGCAATACGACTTCTGAGGCGCCGGGCGAGACAGGAAGCGGGGAGCGAGGCATGGCCGGACGCAGGCAGGATCTGGCACAGGGCGCCGGCGGGCGCGCGGGCCGGATCGATTCCACCTTCGGCACGCCGTTCGATCTCAACCTGATCGGGCTGCGCACCCTCTACCTCAAGGAGGTCCGGCGCTTCCTCAAGGTGCCGGGCCAGACCCTCGCGGCGCCCGTGGTCACGACGCTGATGTTCCTCCTGATCTTCTCGCTGGCGCTCGGCCGCAGCGGCCGCATGGTCGGCGACGTGCCGTTCCTGGCCTTCCTCGCGCCCGGCCTGATCATGATGGCGATCATCCAGAACGCCTTCGCCAACACGTCGTCCTCGATCCTGATCGCGAAGATCCAGGGCAACATCGTCGACCTGCTGATGCCGCCGCTGCGGCCGGGCGAGCTGATGCTCGGGCTGGTCGCCGGCGGCGTCACGCGCGGCCTTCTGGTCGCGCTCGCCGTGTCGCTGGCGATGCTGCCGTTCGTGGCGCTGGCGCCGCCGCATCCCGGCCTGATCCTGTTTCATGCGCTCGGCGGCTCGCTGATGCTGGCACTGCTCGGCCTGCTCGGCGGCATCTGGGCCGAGCGGTTCGACCAGATGGCGGCGCTCACCAACTTCGTCGTCACGCCGCTCTCCTTCCTGTCCGGCACCTTCTACTCGATCGCCCAGCTGCCCGAGCCGTTTCACGCGATCGCCGCGATCAACCCGCTCTTCTACCTGATCGACGGCATCCGCTTCGGCTTCACGGGCCATGCCGACGGCTCCCTGCCGCTCGGCGTCGTGGTGGTGGTCGCGGTCGACGTCGCGCTCTGGCTGCTGGCGCATCGCCTGCTGGCGAGCGGCTATCGCCTGAAGGCGTGAACGTCCGGCGCGGCGGGTCTCGAGCTCAGGCCTTGCGGCCGGCGAGCCGCTGGGGATCGAAACCGGCGATCTTGCGATATTGCATGGCGATGCAGAGCAGTTCGTCGTGCGAGATCACGTCGTCGAGCCGCTCGAAGCCGCTCGGCGCGCGCTCGGCGACGATGTCGATCACGCGCTCGGGGCCCATCTTGCGATTGTTCAGCACGACCTGGTTCGCCGCCGGCAGCCGCTCGGCCTCGTAGGCCCGCAGCGCCCCGGCGACATCGCGATGGCTGGCGAGCGTATCCGCGAGACAACGGGCGTCGAGGATCGCCTGCGCCGCGCCGTTCGAGCCGACCGGATACATCGGGTGGGCGGCGTCGCCGAGCAGGGTGAGGGCATCGAAGCTCCACCGCTCGAGCGGCTCGCGGTCGCACATGGGATATTCGTAGAAGGCGGGCGTGCGGCGCAGCAGCGCCGGCACGTCGAACCAGTCGAAGCGCCAGTGGCCGAAGTGCGGCAGCACGTCCTCGAGCCGACCGAGCCGGCTCCAGTCCTCGCGGTGCGGCGGCGGGGTCGAGCCGTCGCCGAGCTTGACCCAGACCGCCCAGTTGGTGAGCGAGCGGCCGCGATCGGCGGCGGCGCGGGAGATCGGGTAGAGGACGACCTTCTCCTTGAGGTCGCCGGCGATGATCATCGAGCGGCCGGACAGGAAGGGCGCGTCCTCGACGGCGCCGCGCCAGAGCATATGGCCGTTCCAGCCGGGCGGGCCCTCGCGGGGATGAAGCTGCGCCCGCACGGCGGAATGGATGCCGTCGGCGCCGATCAGCACGTCGCCGGTGCGATCGGCCGACCCGGCGAAGCGCGCGACCACGCCGCCCGCAGCCTGCTCGAAGCCGAGCAGCCGATGGCCGAGGTGGATCGACTCTTCGCCGATCCGCTCGGCGGCGGCGCGATGCAGCAGGCCCTGCAGCTGGCCGCGATGGATCGAGAACTGCGGCCAGGCATAGCCGGCATCGAGGCCGCGCGGCTCGCTCCAGATGCGCTGGCCGAAGCGGTTGCAGTAGATCAGCTCCT
>DASUGG010000191.1:0-17772 GCA_036274135.1 Geminicoccaceae bacterium | reverse complement strand
GCCGCCTGGTCGAGGAGGTCGCCGCGCTGCGCCAGGAACTGGGAGGGACGCAGTCGCGCCTGGCGGAACTCGAGCGCCTGGCCAACGAGGACGCGCTGGCGCCGATCAGCAACCGGCGTGCCTTCCTGCGCGATCTGACGCGGGCCATCGGCTATGTCGAGCGCTACGGCGCTGCCTGCACCCTGCTCTATTTCGACCTCGACGGCCTCAAGGCGATCAACGACACCTTCGGCCACGCCGCCGGCGACGCGGCGCTGATCCACGTCGCCGAGGTGCTGCTCGCCCAGACCCGGAGTTCCGACGTGGTCGGCCGCCTGGGCGGTGACGAGTTCGGCGTGCTGCTCACCCGCGCCGACGAGATGACGGCGCACGGCAAGGCGTCGCGGCTGGCCGACGCGGTGGCGTTCACGCGCCTGCGCTGGAAGGGGAAGACCATCCCGATCAGCGTCGCCTTCGGTGCGCACCGGTTGGTCGCCGGCGAGGATCCCCAGCTGGCCCTCGCCGCCGCGGATCGTGCGATGTACAGCCAGAAGCGCGACCGCGCCGGCACCCGGCCGGCGCCCAGCGACGCGAGCCGCCTTTAGGCGATGATGTCCGGCAGAAGAGCGCTCTGCAGGCGTGCGATCTGGTCTTTCATCGCGAGCTTCTGCTTCTTCAGCCGCTGCAGCTCGAGCTGATCGACGCGACCGTTGTGCGCCAGCGCATGGATGCGCGCGTCCAGAGCCCGATGCGCGGCCCGCAGCTCAACGAGCCTTCGCTCGATTTCCCCGACGTCCGGCGGTTCGGTCATCACGACCCGCACGCAATCCCGATCAGATCCGATCCTGACTGTCGCGCACAAACTGCAGATATACTAGAGATCCACGCACAGTGAAACCGGATTGACACCGGCGCGATGGCCAGGCTGCCGACGATGCGAACGCCGATGGAGGTCGGGCGGATGCGCCTGGGCCTGCTGACCAGCGGCGGCGACTGCGCCGGCTTGAACGCGGTGATCCGCGCCGTCGTCAAGCGCGCCGTGCTCGGCCACGGCTGGCAGGTGCTCGGCATCCGCCAGGCGACGCATGGCCTGCTGTCACGGCCCGTCGACGCGCTCGAGCTGACGCCCGACAGCGTCGCCGGCGTGCTGAATCTCGGCGGCACGCTGCTCGGCACGACGAATCGCGACAATCCGTTCGCCTATCCGACCGGCGACGGCTTCAGGACCGATCGCTCGGCGATGGTCGCGCAGGGCTACCGCATCCTCGGGCTCGACGCGCTGATCGGCGTCGGCGGCGACGGCAGTCTCAGCATCCTGCGGCGGCTGGCCCAGCGGGGTGGCTGGAACCTGGTCGGCATCCCGAAGACGATCGACAACGACGTCCGCCACACCGAGCATGCCATCGGCTTCAACAGTGCGGTCGCCATCGCGACCGAGGCGGTCGACCGGCTGCACGTGACCGCTGCCAGCCACAGCCGGGTCATGGTGCTCGAGGTCATGGGTCGCGATGCCGGCCACATCGCGCTCTTCGCGGGCATCGCCGGCGGCGCCGATGTGATCCTGATCCCCGAGATCCCGTACGCGATGGAGGCGATCTGCAGCAAGATCGAGGAGCGGCGGCAAAGCCGCAACTTCAGCATCGTGGTCGTCGCCGAATCGGTCAAAGGTCCCGCCGGCGAGACGATCGCCTATGTGGACGCGCACGGTCAGGCGCGCTATGGCGGGATCGGCGCCCTGATCGCGCAGGAGATCGCGGCGCGCACCGGTGCCGAGACCCGGGTCACGGTACTCGGGCACGTGCAGCGAGGCGGCGCGCCGGTGCCGCTTGACCGGGTGCTCGCCTCGGCGTTCGGTGTCTACGCGGTCGATCTGGTCGCGGCCGGACGGTACGATCGGATGGTCGCCTGGCAGAACCGCCGGGTGGTCGACGTGCCGATCGCCGAGGCGATCGCGGCGTATCACAGCGTCGACCCGGACGATGCCCTCGTGCATACCGCGCGCGGGCTCGGTATCGCCTTCGGCGACGAGGTCGGGAGGAACTGAGCGATCGCAACACGTCGCCTGCTCGCCGACATCGGCGGCACCAACGCCCGGTTCGCGCTGAGCGGCAGAAACGGGCGTCCGAGCGCCGAGAAGACCCTGCGGACGGCCGACTATCGGGGGCCGGTTGAGGCCGTGCGCGCCTATCTGGGCGATCGCGAGGTCGACGAAGCGGTGTTCGCCATGGCACTGCCGGTGAGCGCCGACTGGGTCCAGCTGACCAACTCGCCCTGGGCGTTCTCGATCGAGCAGACCCGCCAGGCGCTCGGACTGGCGCGCCTGACCGTGATCAACGACTTCTCCGCCCAGGCGCTGGCGGTCCCGGCGCTGACCGCGAAGGAGCGGCTGCAGATCGGCGACGGCGAGCCGGTCGAGGGCGCCGCGATCGGCGTCATCGGACCCGGCACCGGGCTCGGCGTCGGTGGCCTGCTGCGCATCGGCCACCGGTGGCATCCGGTTGCCAGCGAGGGCGGGCACGTCTCGCTCGCGCCGCGCGACGAGGTCGACGCCGCCGTGTGGGCGCGGTTGCGCGAGCGCTTCGGCCACGTCTCCAACGAGCGCGTGCTGTCCGGCCCGGGCCTGGTCAATCTGGCGACGGCGATCGCGGCGATCGCGGGCGAGGAGCTTCGGATCGACGACCCGAAGGAAGTGAGCCGGCGCGCCGAGGCGGGTTGTCGATTCTGCCGGGCGGCGCTCGATCGCTTCTCAGGACTGCTCGGCGCCGCGGCAGGCGATCTCGCGCTGACCTTGTGCGCCCAGGGAGGGGTGTATATCGGCGGCGGTCTGGTCAAGCGGCTGGGCAGCCTCTTCGATGCCGGAGGGTTCCGCGCGAGCTTCGTCGCCAAGGGCCGCTTCGAGGACTATCTGCGGGCGGTGCCCACCTACCTCGTGACGCGCCGCGATCCCGGCCTGCTGGGCGCCGCTGTCCTGCAGACGTCATGAACCGCGTCCCGGTCGACATCGGAGGGTGGCCGCCCGAGGCGTTCTGGGACTGGTCGGTGGCGCTCTATGACCGGCCGGGGGTCGAGACGGCCTGCCTCGAGCTGCAGCGGCGGCACCGGATCGACGTCAATCTCGTGCTGCTGTGCCTGTGGCTGGGCGCGCGCGGCACGGCCCTGGACGGCGAGGCGCTGGCCCGCCTCTGCCATGGTGCGGATCGCTGGCAGCACGAGGTGGTCCGCCCGCTGCGCGGCCTGCGCCGGCGTCTGAAGGCGCGGATCGCCGACCGCGAGCCGAACAGCGTCGCCGGCGACTGGCCGGAGCTTGCCGCATCGCTGCGCGAGCGGGCGCTCGCGCTGGAGATCGATGCCGAGCGTCTGGAGCAGCTGCAGCTGGCGCGGGTCGTGGCCAGCCTGCCGGCCGGCGCCGCGGCCGGCGGCCCGGGACTGGCCGGCGCCAATCTGCGGCACTACTGGCGGTTCGATCGGCGCGACCGCAAGGCGCTTCGCACGCTGCTGGAGCGGGCCTTCCTGCAGGCCGCCCCGGCCGACCTCGACGACGGCCTGCTCTGGCTGGACGGCGCGTCAGCCTGAGCGGCGCGATGTCGGGACCGCGCTCGACGGCTTTCACCGCTGCGCGGAATCCTCTGGCTTGCGCGTGCCCCGGACGATATAATGATTGGTCGATCAGGAACCCGTTCCGGAGGATGGTGTCGGCATGACCATGCAGGACTATGTGGAAAGCCTACGTAGCAAGCATGCCCATCTCGAGCGACAGATTGACGACGAAATGCATCGCCCCTTGCCGGATCAATCAGTCCTCAGCCGCCTCAAGCGTGAAAAACTCCGGATCAAAGATGAGATGGCCCGCCTGAACGGCGCTGTAGCCCACGGCTCGGTCGGAAGCGGGCTGCACTAGGGAGACGGCGCGCTCCCAGGGACCCCGCCTCGCGGGTCGGGGTGGGGTGTGGTCGTCTGCGCGTCTCTTAGAGCAGATGGCGGCGCGCGAGGTTGCGCATCAGCGCGCCGGTGCCGAACGTCCACGGCGCGATCCGCTCGCAGTAGTTGACGCGGTTGACCAGCGAGCCGAGCTCGGGACAGGCGATCTGCACCAGGTCGCCCAACTTGTGGGTGAAGCCTTCACCTGGATGGTCGCGGTCCTGGATCGGCGCGAACATCGTGCCCGTGAACAGCAGCACCCCGTCCGGGTACTGATGGTTGGGGCCGAGCGTCTGCGCCGCGAGATCGGTGACGTCGCGGCTAATCTCGGTCAGTGAGCTGGAGCCGGACAGCACAAAGCCGTCGTCACCGGTCACCTTCAGGCTGATCGTGGTCGCGCGCAGCTGGTCGAGACTGAGGCTGTCGTCGAGCAGGCGGATGAACGGTCCGAGGGCGCAGGACGCGTTGTTGTCCTTGGCCTTGCCCAGCAGCAAAGCGCTGCGCCCCTCGACGTCGCGCAGATTGACGTCGTTGCCGAGCGTGCCGCCGACGATGCGGCCGCGCGCGTCGATCGCCAGCACCAACTCCGGCTCGGGGTTGTTCCACTCGGACTGGCTGAGGATGCCGATCTCGCTGCCGGTGCCGACCGAGGCCATCGGCGGGCATTTGCTGAACACCTCGGCGTCCTTGCCGATTCCTACCTCGAGATATTGCGACCAGGCCTTCTGCTCGATCAGATGCGCCTTCAGGCGCATGGCGGCATCGGAGCCGGGGACGATCTTCGACAGATCGGTGCCGATCAGGTCGGTGATCATGGCCCGGATCGCCTGCGCCTTGCTCGGGTCGCCGCGCGCCTGCTCCTCGATCACGCGCTCCAGCATACTGGTCGCGAAGGTCACGCCGCAGGCCTTGACGGCCTGCAGGTCGCAGGGCGCCAGCAGCCAGGGCAGGCCAGGATCGCGCCGGTCCCACGCGCTGTTGGCGAGGATGGCCGCGAGATCGCCGATGCGCGTGCCGCCGCTGCAGGCGATCGCCACCGGATCGTCGGCGTTCAGAAGCTCGCTGACGGTCGGCGCGCTTCGGCCGAGATCGAACACGCCCTCGTCGCGGATCGCCACGACCGCCGGCCCGGGCGGATCACCCGGCAGCCAGACCCGGCCGATCAGCGTGCCCGCCGTGCCGTCCGCGGGCAACGTCCTTGCCGGCGTCAGATGCTCCTGCATCGCAACCTCCCAGCCCGTTTTGGATTTCGCGCTTGCGGCGCGATCAGATCGACCGTCGGAACATACGTTCGATAGCGCGTGGCGCCGCAGGTGAGCAAGCGAGAGCGACCCGCCGGCGCTGCGGGCAGGGCGACGGGCGCGAGCACGGCCGCACGGATCGGCTCAGCCGCCGAGCGCGAGGGTGACGGTGCCGCCGCTGGTGCGGCTGCGCGAGACGTTGCCGTCCGGACCTTTGGCCACGACCTCGAGCGCGCCCTCGCTCTCGACCCGGCAGCGCAGCCCCTTCGCCGCCTCGAAGCTCAGGTCGAGCGGCGTCGTCTGCTCGTAGGTCGCGGTGCGCTCGCCGTCGGGGCCGGTCACGGTGTAGGTCGCGGTGAACCGGGTCGCCTCGCCAGGCGAGGTGATCGCGAGCGTGATGCCCTTATCGGCGGCGTGCGCACCGGCGACGAAGGTCATGGCGGCGAGCGGAGCGAGCGAGCGTTTCATGGCTGCACCGGCAGAGGCGCAAGGATGGTCCCGTTCTGCTTGATATAGACTGGTTCACTCTCGCGGATCAGCCAGCCCGCGGACTGGATCAGGGCTCACAAGCCCTTCACCCGGTCGCGCAGTTCGTGCTTTTGGATCTTGCCGGTAGAGGTCTTCGGCAGTGGGCCGAAGATCACGGCTTTCGGGGTCTTGAAGCCCGCCAGCAGCGTGCGGCAGTGGGCGATCAGCTCTTCGGCCGTGGCGGCGGCGCCGTCCTTGAGCGTGACGAAGGCGCAAGGGGTCTCGCCCCATTTCGGATCGGGCTTCGCCACCACCGCCGCCTCCAGCACCGCCGGGTGGCGGTAGAGCGCGGCCTCGACCTCGATCGAGGAGACGTTCTCGCCACCCGAGATGATGATGTCCTTCAGGCGGTCCTTGACCTCGGCATAGCCGTCGGGGTGCATCACGGCGAGGTCGCCCGTGTGGTACCAGCCGCCGGCGAAGGCCGCCTGCGTGGCCCCCGGGTCGGCGAGATAGCCCTTCATGATCGTGTTGCCGCGGATCATGATCTCGCCGATCGTGACGCCGTCGCGCGGCACCGGCGCCATGGTCTCGGGATCGATGACATCCAGCGCCGCGAGCGTCGGATAGGCGACGCCCTGGCGTGCCTGCAGCGCCGCCTGTCGCTCGGCGTCCAGCGTGTCCCACTCCTCCTGCCAGGCGCAGACCGAGCACGGCCCGTAGCATTCCGTGAGGCCGTAGAGATGGGTCATGTCGATGCCGAGCGCCGCCACCTTCTGCAGCACGGCGGCCGGCGGCGCCGCCCCGCCGGTCATCGCCCTGACCCGCTGCGCGAACGGGCGGCGCAACTCCGCAGGCGCGTTGGCGATCATGTTCATCACGATCGGCGCGCCGCACATGTGCGTGACGCCGTGCTCGGCGATGGCTGCGAAGATCGGGCCGGGCTCGACCCGCCGCAGGCAGATGTGGGTCCCGGCCTGCAGGGTCACCGCCCAGGTGAAGGTCCAGCCGTTGCAATGGAACATCGGCAGCGTCCAGAGGTAGACCGGATGCAGCCCGATGTTGCAGGCCAGCGCTTGGCCGATCGCGTTGAGATAGGCGCCGCGGTGATGGATCACGACGCCCTTGGGATAGCCGGTCGTGCCCGAGGTGTAGTTCAGGCCGATCGCCTGCCACTCGTCGGCCGGCAGGAGCGGCTCGAAGGCCGGATCTCCTTCCGCCAGCAGCTCGTGATAGGTGAGCGGGCCCAGCCGCTCGCCGCCGCCGGCGAGCGCATCCAGCACGTCGACCACCAGCGGCGGCGCCTCGAGCCCGGCCAGCGCCTCGCGCACCACCGGCGCAAACTCGCTGTCGGTGAGCAGCACCTTGGCGCGCCCATGCCGCAGGATGTAGCCGATGGTCGCCGGCTCGAGGCGGATGTTGATGCTGTTCAGCACCGCACCCGCCATCGGCACGCCGTAGTGCGCCTCCAGCATGGGCGGCGTGTTCGGCAGCACCACCGCGACGGTGTCGCCGGGCGCCACGCCGCGGCCGGCGAGCGCCGAGGCGAGACGCCGACAGCGCTCGCGAAAGCTGCGGTAGTCGCAGCTCTGGCCGCCGTGGATCCAGGCGGTGCGCCGCGGAAAGACGTCCGCCGTGCGCTCGAGAAAGCTGATCGGCGTCAGCGGCGCGTAATTGGCCGGATTGCGATCGAGCCCGGTCTGATAGGGGCTGCCGGGAGGGTGCGCGGCCAGCATCATCTCATGAAGTGACCGGCTTGTACGGTTTCGGCCCGATGCGCTTGAGGAACTCCCAGACCGGCAGGGCGGTCAGGCCGCCGATCACGCCGCCGAGATAGCTGGGCAGGGGGAAGCCGAACAACGCGTTCCAGATCAGTCCGATGATGAAGCTCGCGGCGACCATCGCGACCAGGGTGATGATCAGTCGTTGCCAGAACGGCATTCGCTTGCTCCCTGTGCAGCCTTGGCCCGTTGCATGCCCGCGCGGACGGCGTCTGTCACTCCCCGCTGGCGCCGCGGCGAGCGAGGCGCATCGTGCCGTCAACGCCGGCCGCCTTCAAGCGGCACGCATGCTGCGGAAGGTGAGATTGATGCGCCGCCCGACCGGGCTCGCGGTCTTGGGCAGCTGGTGCAGCCAGTGATGCTGCATCGCGCCGGCCATGATCAGGCAGGAGCCGTGCTCGAGGTCGATCGCGACGCGCGCGCCGCTGCGCCGATGCTTCAGCTGAAAGCGCCGGGTGGCGCCGAGCGAGATGCTGGCGATCACCGGGTCGCGGCCGAGCCCGCGCTCGTTGTCGGCGTGCCAGCCGACGCGGTCGCGGCCGTCGCGGTAGAGGTTCAGCAGCACGCTGTTGAAGTCCTGGCCGGCATGCGCTTCGGCGCACGCCTTGAGCTCGAGGAGCGGCGCTGTCCAGGGTGCCGGCTGCATGGCGATGCCGCTGTAGACGTAGCCCGAAGCACCATGCCAGGCGGTGAGCCTCGGGATCGGCACGCGGCGGCTCATGATGGTCGCGGTCTCCTGGCGCCAGTCGATCGAGGTGGCAAGCTCGCCCAGCAGCCGGTCGGCGTCGCGCGCGCCGATCGAGTGCTCGACCAGGAAGGCTTCGCCGTCGCACGGCAGCAGGTTCGTGCGTGCGGCGGGGTCAGCGGAACAGCCGGTCACCCTGCTCGTCGATGATCTGCTGCGCCTTGATGACGCTGAAGGCGACCGCATCGTCCTGGCTGCTGTGGGTGTCGACGCGGATGAAGCTGTGCTCCTTGACGCCGTCCGGGAACTCCTTGCTGATCACGCCCGCGGTGTTCCAGCCCGAGGCCTGGCGCTGCGGCGCCGGCCGGATCAGGAAGCCCTGATACTCGACCGCCTCGTGCCTGGCCTCGGCCTTGCCGCCCGAGCCGAACAGACTGCGCAGCGAATCCATCAGTCCCATCGGTCTGCTCCCTCGTTGCACCGCCCATGCTACCGGCAAAGCACACCTGCATGCTAGGCTCCGGCGCAGGGAGCAGAAGGGCGGCGAGCATGACCGCGGCAGCGCTGATCGGCATCGACTGGGGCACGAGCTCGTTTCGCGCCCATCGCATCGACGCCGCGGGCAAGGTGCTCGAGACCCGCGAGGCGGCGGCCGGCATCCTCGCCGTGCGCAATGGCGACTTCGAGGCCGTGCTGACCCGCGAGACCGGCGCGTGGCGCGCGGCCGAGCCGGGGCTGCCGATGGTCGCATCCGGCATGATCACCTCGCGCCAGGGCTGGCTCGAGGTGCCCTATTGCCCCTGCCCGGCCGGCAGCGCCGAGATCGCCGCCGCGCTGATGCGCCACCCGGACAGACCCGAGCTGCACTTCGTGCCGGGCCTGTCGCTCGTCGCGGAAGGCGGCGTGCCGGACGTGATGCGCGGCGAGGAGACGCAGATCGTCGGCGAGGTCGGCGACCGGCCGGGCCGCCATCTCCTGGTGCTGCCGGGCACTCACAGCAAGTGGGCGCTGGCCGAGCACGGCCTCATCACCTGGTTCGCGACCTTCATGACCGGCGAGGTGTTCGCGGTGCTGAAGGAGCACAGCATCCTCGGCCGGCTGATGCACGGCGAGAGCGAGGACCCGACCGCGTTCGAGCGCGGCCTCACGGCCGCCCGCGACGGGAAGGGCGGCCTGCTGAAGCGGCTGTTCAGCGCCCGGACGCTCGGCCTGTTCGACCTGCTCCCGGCGACCGGCATCGCCGCCTATCTGTCCGGGCTGCTGATCGGCAGCGAGATCGAGGAGGCGCTCGCATGCCTGGACGCGGGCTCCACGGACATCGAGATCCGCGTCATCGGCGGCTCGCAGCTCGCGCGGCGCTACCAGGACGCGCTCGCGGCCCGCGACCTGCGGGTGCCGCCGGCGCGCGAGCATGCCAGCGCCCGCGGCCAGTTCCTGATCGCGCGCGCCGCGGGCCTGATCGCATGAGGCCCCTTACCGACATCCTGGCGCCGCTGCCGCTGATCGCGATCCTGCGCGGCGTGACGCCGGCCGAGGCGGCGGCGATCGGCGACGCGCTGGTCGCGGCGGGCTTCGTCGCGATCGAGGTGCCGCTCAACTCGCCCGAGCCTCTCGCGAGCATCCGCGTTCTGGCGGATGCCTTCGGCGCGCGGGCGCTGATCGGCGCCGGCACGGTGCGCGATCCGGCGGACGTCGCGCGCATCGCCGCCGCGGGCGGCCGCCTGGTGGTGATGCCGCACGGCGATGCCGCAGTGATCCGTGCCGCCAGGGAGCACGGCCTGCTCTGCATGCCAGGCGTCGCGACGCCGAGCGAGGCGTTCGCCGCCCTCGACGCCGGCGCCGACGCGTTGAAGCTGTTCCCGGCCGAGGCCCTGCCGCCCGCCGTGGTCAAGGCCTGGCGCGCCGTGCTGCCCAAGCATGTGTGGCTGCTGCCGGTCGGCGGCATCCGCCCCGAGAGCATGGGACCCTACCTGACCGCCGGCGCCGATGGCTTCGGCCTCGGCTCGGCCCTCTACAGCCCCGGCATGACGCCCGCCGAGGTCGCCGCCAATGCCCGCAGCTTCACCCACGCCTACGCGGCGGCCGGACCGCGCTAGCTCTGGCTGAAGAACAGGTGGATCTGGCGCAGGTGCCAGAGCCCCAGCGGGTCGTGGAAGCCGAGATGGCCGCCGCCCTGCGGCAAGAGCGCGGTCAGCCGGGGCTGGCGCGCCCAGTCGCGCGCCAGATAGGCGGCGGCCGGCACGAACGGGTCGTCCTGCGCGTGGATCAGCAGCGTGTCGGTGCCGATGCCATCCAGGAAGCGGCCGGACGAGTTGGCCTCGTAGAACGCCGCGGCGCCGCCATAGCCGTGGCGTGGTGCCGTGAAGCGCTCGTCGAACTGCCAGAGGTTGCGTGCCGAGAGGATGGCCTTGCGCTCGGCCTCGCTCAGCACGGCGCCAGGCCCCGTGCAGGTGCGCTTGATGTTGGTCAGCAGGTAGCGGTGATAGGCGAAGTTGCGCCAGCGCATCAGCGAGCGGCAGCTGGCCGCGAGGTCGAGCGGCGCCGAGACCGTGGCGGCGCGCCGCACCAGCCGGTGCCCGCCGGCCTCGCCCAGGAACTTCAGCAGCATGTTGCCGCCGAGCGAGAAGCCGACCGGCAGCACGCCGTGCCGGGTCAGACCGGGCTCGAGGCCGTCGAGCAGGGCGGCGAAGTCGTCGCTGCTGCCGGCGTGGTAGACGCCGCGGCAGGCGGCGCGCGACGGCCCGGCGCCGCGCTGGTTGACCAGCAGCACCGGATAGCCGCGGATCAGGAAGAAGGCGGTCGCGACGGTCATGTAGCAGCTCGCCTCGCAGCCGGCGAGGCCGTGGATCAGCGCCACCAGCGGCCGCTCGCGGTCCCGCATGGGCAGGTGCAGCGACGCCACCAGGCGGTCGCCGCTGCCGTCGTTCAGCGGCACCTCGACCCGCTGCACCGCCCGGCTCGGCAGGGCGTGCTGCATGTCGATGGCGTAGTTGCGAATGGTCTGCAGGTCGCCGCCCCACCAGGGGCGCCGCGGGCTGAAGTCCAACCACAAGGTCTCGGAGAGATTCACGCCGTTTCCCCCAAGCTCCGGCCGCCTCGACATGGCCGGCCGGACCGGCCAAAATGCATGCGGACCCCTTTCGCATGATTTTGCGTCGATTTCTGGACAAAACAAGTTTCTTTACTTTGCCGCGCCGGGATTCGCGCCATCCCTCGCCCTCGAGTATGCCCCGGTCGACGGCGCCGCTCCGCGGCCCCGCGGCCGCGCCGCCCGGCGCAGGACGGCAGCAGCCCGAGCCCCGCCCCGGCGGCTCCGGAAAGGGAGCGCGTGATTGGCTTCGTTTCGCAAAAAAGTTCCGGGTCTCGCAAAAAAGTCTGGCCTCGGGCGACAGGATCGGTTATTAGGCTTATTATCCTATATAGAGGACGATGCGCCTCTCGCGCAAGGGGAAACCGGACATGGCCACCGCCAACCAGATCGCGGCGAACCGGGCGAACGCCCGCCGCTCGACCGGGCCGAGGACCTCCGCGGGCAAGGCAGCGGCCGCCCGCAACGCGCGCAAGCACGCGCTGTTCGCCATGGAGGTCGTGGCCGCGGGCGAGGATGCCAGGGAGTTCATGGCGTTCGAGGAGCGCCTGCGCGGCGTGCTGGCGCCGGAGGGTGAGCTCGAGGACGCGCTCTGCGCGCGGGTCGTCGGCTGCCTCTGGCGCCTCAGGCGCGTGATGCGGCTGGAGCGCGCGATCGTCTCGCGGGAGGACGTGATGTACCGCAAGACCCTGCTCGAGCGCGACTGGCTGCAGCACAACGAGGCCGACTGGCTGAGCCTGTTCTCCCAGTACGAGACCCGACTGGACCGGATGCTGCACCGCGCCCTGCACGAGCTGCAGCGCCTGCAGGCCCGCCGCGCCGGCGCCCACGTCCCGCCACCCCTGGTGGTCGACGTCGATGTACACGGGCTTCAAAGCCTCGAGGATCCAACCGAGCCAATGCCCGCGCCCTCGTTGCGAGGATAGGGTGCGGCGCTGATCCGTCCATTTCGCGACCGTCGTAGCCAAGCTACCAGTCGATGTCCAACTGGCTAGTTCTGCCCTTCAGAGCTTGGCTTCGGCACAGCCGAAGTACGGCCGACGGCTGGCCGCGTTTCGACCGCTGCAGTTCGGACAGCGGACCTGTTATGGGAAGGCATCGATAGGCTGGTTGTTACACAAAGCGGCCATTCAATTGCGGGAGTTGAAGTTCCGGAACGCCGAGAAGCGGAGTTCACGGCCGAGATAGCATCGACGACTGATCTCGCCTATTCTTCCGGTCGCGCCGCCTCGCCGCGGCCCGGTGGGATCCGTCATGGACCGCAAGCTCGCTGTCATCCTCGCGGCCGATGTCGTCGGCTATTCCGCCTTGATGGAGCGCGACGAAGCGGGGACGCATCGGCGGCTGGTCGCGGGCCGGAAGGAATTGTTTGAGCCTACGATCGCACGGCAAGACGGGCGCATCTTCAAGCTGATGGGAGATGGGCTGCTCGCTGAATTCGGCAGCGTCGTCGATGCGGTCGAATGTGCGGTCAGCCTGCAACGCGGCCTCACGGAACGCAACGCGGCTGCAGCGGACGATCAGCGCATCCAGGTGAGGATCGGGATCAATCTGGGCGAGGTGATCGTCGAGGGCGACGACCGCTACGGCGAGGGTGTCAATATCGCCGCGAGGCTAGAGCAGCTGGCGGAGCCCGGCGGCATCTGGGTCTCGGCTAAGGTTGCGCGGGAAGTCGAAAAGAAGCTTGCCTTCGGCTTCGAGTCGATGGGCGAGCAAAGGGTCAAGAACATCGCCGAGCCGGTGGCTGCCTATCGGGTGCGGCTCGACGGCCCACCGGCGCGATCGCTCCGGTTGGCGCAACCCTCGCGGCTCCGTCTCGCAGCCGTCGCTGTCGCGACACTCCTTCTGGCCGGTGGGGCGGTCACCTGGTTCACACGGACGCCGGCTCCCGAGGCGGTCGTTGCCACCGGCCCGGCGGTGGCCAAGGGCAAACCCTCGCTGGTCGTTCTGCCCTTCGCCAATCTGAGCGATGACGAGGCGCAGGGCTATCTCGCCGACGGCAACACCGAGGACCTGACGACCGAGCTTGCACGCATCCCGGGCCTCTTCGTCATCTCGCGCAATGCCGCCTTCACCTACAAGGGCAAGGCCGTGCAGCCTGCGCAGATCGCGAAGGAACTCGGCGTGCGTTACATCGTCGAAGGCAGCACGAGGCGAGCGGGTGACGACATGCGCCTCAATGCGCAGTTGATCGACGCCGAGACGGGCGGCCATGTCTGGGCGGAGCGCTTCGACGGGCAGTGGGGGGACGTGTTCGCGCTGCAGGACAAGCTCGTCGGCAGCATCGCCGGCGCGCTCAAGCTCAGGCTGCTCAGCGGCCAAGGCAAGTCCGACACTGCCGGCGGCACCGCCAATCCCGCTGCCTACGACGCCTATCTCCGCGGTCGGGAGATCTATCTCCGCGACAATACGCCTGAGGAGTTTGCCCAGGCCGCCGCCTATTTCCAGACGGCCTTGGCGCTCGATCCGGATTTCGGCCAGGCCTGGGCTCAGCTTGCCTGGATCTATTGGGACGCGGACGACCAGCGGACCGCGGCTTTGGGCCTTTCATCATGGCGAGAAATCAGCACCAAACTCTACGAATCCCTTGAAGCGGCGGCCAAGCACCCTTCGCCGTTGTACTATCAGCTCGTCGCCGAGCTGCTGGTGCGCGAGCGCAGGTCCGACGAGGCGATTGCCATCCTGCACAAGGCCGTGGCGCTCGATCCCAGCGATGCCTGGAACTATGAGGAGCTGAGCCAGGCGCTGATCTTCAATGGCCGTCCAAGGGAGGGGCGCGCCTATCTTGACGCCGCCATGCGCGTTGATCCGGGCTGGGGGGAGTGGCGCCACTACCAGGACGGACTCGCAGCCTTCGGCGAGGGCCGTTTCGAAGATGCGGTTGTCGCCCTCGAAAAGATGGATCCTCACTCGCCCAATCCCTGGCCGAAGTTCTTTGGCCTGCAGGTCCTCCTGTGGCCTATGGACATCTCGGCCGCAGCGCCGAGCTCGCGACGGTCAAGGCGAATCTGAAAACGGTTCTGGAGGAAAGAAACGAGGGCGAGCCGGATTTGCTGCTGACGCAGCAGTATTTCGTGTTCGAGAACGAAGCCGACATCGAGCGGCTGCTCGCGGGACTGAGCAAGGCCAGCGTGCCGGACTTGCCTGCCGACGTCTATCTAAACCCGAAGGACCGGCTGAGCGGAGCGGAAATCAAGTCTGTCGTCGTCGGCGAGTTGCGCGGGCGCAAGATTGCGCCCGACGTCCAAGACTACAGAAGCATCGTATCTGCAGATGGGTCGATCAGCATAACCATTGGTTCATGGTCCCACAGTGGCACGAGTTGGGTTCAAGGTGACTTTTGGTGCGACGCCTATCCGAAAGATCTGACGTCTTGCTGCGCTGTTTTCCGCAATCCGTCCGGGACGTTCGAGCAGAAGAACGAATATCTCATCGTAACCCGTGGGAGCCGTTTGGCGTTCTCGACTATGAAATGAGCGAGGTGGCTTTACACGCGCTGATTTTCCGGCGCTTCGACCATGGAAATCGTCCTCGTCGCGGCTTAGACCTGCCACCGGAACTTCTCCTCCCGGCAAGCTCTGACCGTTAGAGCCTGGCTTCAGCACCACCGATATGCAGCTCAGAGCGAAGATTTGAAGGTGTTCGACCGCTGTAGGCCGTAGAGCGCACCTGCCAAGGCAGGCGTCGACAGGCTGGTCGTGATCCAAAGGCGACCTTCCTAATCCCGTTTGGACGCTCCCAAACGCGCGCTTCTAGCTGACGACCTGGCGCTGGATGCAGCACCCGATTTGGGCGGCTGATGGCCTTCGCGGCCCCTGGCCGGGTGCGGCATGTGACCGGTCAGCCAGGCGTCGGCAGGTCGCAGTCGAGCAGGTCGCCGATGCGCTCGATGGTCACGTCCGCCGGCGGGAAAGAGCCGATCGTCCCGGGGTCGGCGTACATGCCCTGGCGCGGGAAGACCGTCGTCACGCCCGGTCCCCAGACCCGCTTGACGGCGGTCAGGATGCGCAGCTTGTCGTCGACCAGGACATAGTGGGCGGCCGGATACCTTCGTTCGATGTCGTCCAGGGCGTCTTCCTTGTGGATGTAGATCAGCACGTGCCCGTCCACAGCGCCGGACAGGCCGGCGCGCTCGATCTTGCGCGGCTGAAAGACCACGTCGCCGTCCGACAGCACGACGGTCGTGCCGAGCGAGCGCAGCCGCTGCAGCACCTCGAGCGCGGAGGGATAGAGCCGGTCGGCGAAAGGGTAGTCCATGAGGAACGAGGTCATCGCTAGCAGCTCGACCCGCTTCGGGTGCTCGGTGCGGTAGCGCTGCAGGGCCCCGAGATAGTCGCGATAGCCCAGCTCCGCGAACATAGCCTCCTGGATCTCCCAGTAGCGCCGGCGCGCGGCCGGGCCGAAGGTGCGCTCCAGATGCTCCTGGATGTCCCGCTGGATGCGGTCGTTGTCGAGCAGGGTGTTGTCGACGTCGACGAGGAAGACGGTCGTCATGCGGCGTTTCCGGAACGGCAGCGACGGCCACCCTATCTCGATCGCGCCTCCCTGCGCCAGGGTCCGGCGCGAGTGCTGCCCGGCGAGGTCGGCCACGAGATCTTCGGCAATGAGTGCGACCAGCTCGGACGGGACAACTATCCCGAGGCCTGAATCGACGCCCCGGGCGTCGATCGGGCCGCGCTGCACGAGCACATCGGCAGTGCCGCCCTGCGGTTCTTCGATACGAACCTGGACGTCCGGAGAGAACCAAACTGATCCGTCATCGTTATTCTGGAGCCTCTTGGCCGCACGGTCTCGAGACCGATGATGGCCGGGTGCGGCAACAAGCGCTTTGACAGGGAGCGCGTTGCCGCCAAGTAGCTGAAAGATACCGCCGGAAGGGGGAGGCGGGTCGGGGAGCCAACGCCAATGAGCCGCGCGACCATGGATCTCGTCATCGAGACCCGCGGCCTGACCAGGCAGTTCGCGGGCTTCACGGCCGTGCAGGACGTCGACCTGCGGGTGCGGCGCGGCTCGATCCACGCGCTGATCGGCCCGGACGGCGCCGGCAAGAGGTCTTCTGTTGATCTACCGGAAGGCCGGTGCTGACCTGGCGCGCCTTGCGCGTCTCGGCTCCCACAGCGAGCTTTGCAGGCGACGACGCTCCAGACTTCGGCGTGGAGTGGCGTGCCCGACTTCTGACCTCTCGCAAGGGCGTAAGGCGGATAGGGCGATTGACTCAAGTGGCCGGCACTCGGGCCTGCCCCGCGCTCAGAAATGCGGGTGGACCGGGGCGTCGACCGGCCGGCGCCAGAAGCGTCGGGCGATCTCGAGATAGCCGCCGTGGTACAGCAGGCCGCCGTTCTCCGCCAGCAGCTCGCGCCGGTGCGCACGGTAATACGCCGGCAGCGCGTGCCAGGGCAGGTCGGGCCGCTGGTGGTGGACGTGGTGCAGGTTGTTGTTGAGGAACAGCAGCGAGAAGAAACGGCCGGCCTCGACCACGGCGCTGCGCTCGAACGGCGTCATCGCCGCCTTGTGCTCGGCAAACGAGCGCACCAGCGTCAGGCTGGCGCCCGGCAGCACGAACAGCGCCAGATAGGCCCAGAGCGGGATGCCACAGACGCCGATCACCCAGGCCAGCACCAGCGCCACGGCCGGCAGGTGCCAGAGCCAGACGCGCACATGGGCGCGGTCCCCGGCGGCGAGCGCCCGACCCTCCGCCCACAGGAACTGGCCGATCACCAGGAACGGCCCCAGCAGCAGACGGCCGAGCAGCGTGTTGTGCGCCCGCAGCACGGCGCGGACCGGGCGGCGCAGCCGATCCCAGGTCCCATGGTCGACGTAGAACGACTCCGGGTCCCGCCAGGGCTCGGTCAGGATCTCGACATCGTGGTGCGCCCGGTGCGTCCGGCGATAGATCGCGAACGGCAGCCACAGGGACAGCGGCGGCCAGGCGATCGCGTCGTTGATCCAGCGCCGCGGCGAGAGCTGCTCGTGCACCGCCTCGTGCTGCAACGAGCCGTGCCAGGCGATCAGCACCGCCCCCGCCGGCAGCACGAGCCACCAGGGCAGGACCGTGTAGAACCAGGTCGTGAGCGCAAAGCCGCCGTAAATGGCCACGGCGACGAGCCATGATGGTGCCGCCCGATCGATCCAGTCGGATGCGGGCCGGCGTGTCCCAGCCGATGTCGGCATGACACGAACCTCCAAAAAAGGCGCAAACACGCCTCCTTCGAACGCTCGCGACTACGTGAAGGAGCTCCAGGCGGCCCTCGTTTCTCCGTTGTTCGAACCAGCCGCGCTCCGGGGGCCCGCCCGTACTTGGGAATATACGCCAGATCGCGCGGCGGCGCCAGCATCCGAACGCGGCTGTAACGGTGCAGGTCGGGCAACCGCCGCGTGAAACGCAGGGAAGAACGTCACGAGCAGGACCACCGCGAGGTGATGGGAGAAGACGCCGATTCGCGGATGGGCGCGTCGGATCTGCTGGGCTAAGCTGCCACGCAAGACGATCGCAAAAGAAGGTGCCATGAAGGTTCTGGTCCTCGGCGGCGGCGTGATCGGCGTCACGACCGCGTGGTTTCTCGCCCGCGACGGCCACGAGGTCACCCTCGTGGAGCGCGAGCAGGGCGTGGC
>DASUGG010000190.1:0-4230 GCA_036274135.1 Geminicoccaceae bacterium | reverse complement strand
TGCCGATGATCCGCGAGGACGAGGACGACGAGGTCTATCGCACGGCGAAGGAGAAGTACAAGGCGATCGTCGACAGCATCGCCGAGGCGCACGAGCGCGGCCAGCCGGTCCTGGTCGGCACGGTGAGCATCGAGAAGTCGGAGCATCTCTCGAAGCTGCTCAAGGCCCGCAAGATCCCGCACCACGTGCTGAACGCGCGCTACCACGAGCAGGAGGCGTATATCGTCGCGCAGGCCGGCCGGCTCGGCGCCGTGACGATCGCGACCAACCTGGCGGGCCGCGGCACCGACATCCAGCTCGGCGGCAACCCCGAGATGCGCAAGCTGCAGGAGCTCGGGCCGATCGAGGACGAGGCCAAGCGCGCCGAGATGGCCGCGAGGATCGACCAGGAGGTCGCGGCCGAGAGGGAGAAGGTCCTCGCCGCCGGCGGGCTGTACGTGCTCGCCACCGAGCGGCACGAGTCGCGCCGCATCGACAACCAGCTGCGCGGCCGCTCGGGGCGCCAGGGCGACCCGGGCCGCTCGAAGTTCTACCTGTCGCTCGAGGACGACCTGATGCGGATCTTCGGGTCGGAGCGCATGGACGGCATGCTCGGCCGGCTCGGGCTGAAGGAGGACGAGGCGATCGTCCACCCCTGGATCAACAAGGCGCTCGAGAAGGCGCAGCAGAAGGTCGAGGCGCGCAACTTCGAGATCCGCAAGAATCTCCTGAAGTTCGACGACGTCATGAACGATCAGCGCAAGGTGATCTACGAGCAGCGCCACGAGCTGATCGAGACCAAGGAGGTCGCCGAAACGGTGCACGACATGCGCCACCAGGTGATCGAGGACCTGGTGGCCGAATGCATCCCCGAGAAGGCGTATGCCGAGCAGTGGGACGTCGAGCGGCTGGAGCGCGACTGCCGGCGCCTGCTGGCGCTCGACGTGCCGGTCACGCAATGGGCCAAGGAGGAAGGCATCGCCGATGCCGAGATCGGCGAGCGCATCGTCGCCGAGTCCGACCGCAGGATGGCGCAGAAGGTGGCCACCTATGGCCCCGAGGTCATGAAGATGGCCGAGAAGAGCCTGCTGCTGCAGATTCTCGACCATCTGTGGAAGGAGCACCTGCTGCACCTCGACCATCTGCGCCAGGGCATCCATCTGCGCGGCTACGGCCAGCGCGATCCGCTGAACGAGTACAAGCGCGAGGCTTTCGTGCTGTTCGAGGGCATGCTGACCAATCTGCGCCAGACCGTGACCCAGGTGCTGTCGCACCTGGAGATCCGCACGCAGCCGCAGGTCGCCGCCGCCGAGGTCGCCGAGGCGCAGCCGCTCCAGGCCACCGGCACCGATCACGCCCGACCGGTGCGGCCGGCGGCGCCCGGCCCGGCCGCCCCCACGCGGCCGGTCGTGGCGGCAAGCAACCCCGGCCCGCCCGCCAAGTGGGGCAAGGTGCCGCGCAACGCCCCCTGCCCCTGCGGTTCCGGCAGGAAGTACAAGCACTGCCACGGCCGGCTCGCGTGAGCCCGCCCGGGGCAACCGTTCGACGGCGCCCCGGACTTTGACCGACCCGGGCGCGGCATCGCTCGGCCTGTCCCCCCGACCGGCCCGCATCTCGGCGAGGCGAAGCTGGCGGCGCCTGCTCGCCGCGGCGCTCGGCGTCGGGGCGTTGACGCTGGACGGCGGCGCGGCCGCGGGCGCGACCGTCGCGGTCCTCAACATCGACGGGCCGATCGGGCCGGCCACCGCCGACTATATCGAGCGCGGCTTCGACAAGGCGATCGGCGAGGGCGCGGGCGTCATCGTCCTGCGCATGGACACGCCGGGCGGGCTCGCCGATTCGATGCGCGTCATCATTCAGCAGATCCTCGCCGCGCCGGTGCCGATCGTCGGCTATGTCGCGCCGAGCGGCGCGCATGCGGCGAGCGCCGGCACCTACATCCTCTATGCCTGCCAGATCGCCGCGATGGCGCCGGGCACCAATCTCGGCGCCGCGACCCCGATCCAGATCGGCGGCTTCACGCCGGGCGAGACTCCCGAGCGCCAGCCCGAAAAGGAGCCGGAGAGCGGCGACGGCGCGCCCGCCGCCGACGCCCCCGCGCCGCCCGCCGGCATGCAGGAGAAGATGGTCAACGACGCCGTCGCCTACATCCGCAGCCTCGCGCAGATGCGCGGCCGCAACGCCGACTGGGCCGAGAAGGCGGTGCGCGAGGCGGCGAGCCTGTCGGCTGCCGAGGCGTTCGAGGCGAACGTCATCGATCTGATCGCGCGTGACCTCGACGAGCTGCTCGCCAAGATCGACGGCCGCACCGTCGAGGTCGCCGGCGGCGAGATCACGATCGACACGGCGGACGCGACGGTCGTGACCCTGGCGCCGGACTGGCGCACCGAGCTCCTCGCCCTGATCACCAACCCCAACGTCGCCTACATCCTGATGCTGATCGGGATCTACGGCATCATCTTCGAATTCTACAACCCCGGCATGGTCTTGCCGGGCGTGGCCGGCGCCATCTGCCTGCTGCTGGCCCTCTATGCCTTCCAGGTGCTGCCGGTGAGCTACGCCGGGCTCGGCCTGATCGGCCTCGGCCTGGCCCTGATGATCGGCGAGATGGTGGCGCCGAGCGTCGGCGCGCTCGGCGTCGGCGGCGTGGTGTCGTTCGTCGTCGGCTCGATCATGCTGATGGACACCGACGCGCCGGGCTTCGGCATCTCCTGGCAGGTGATCGGCGGCGTCTCGCTCGCCGCGGCGTCGTCGCTGCTGCTGCTGATGTGGATGCTAGCGCGCTCGCATCGCCGGCCGGTCGTGACCGGCGAGGAGGACATGATCGGCAGCCGCGCCCGGGTGGTCGACTGGCAGGGCCGCGAGGGCCGCGTGCACACGCGCGGCGAGCTGTGGCGCGCCCGTGGCCCGGCCGGCCTGAGCGCCGGCCAGGCGGTCCGGGTGCAGGCGATCGACGGCCTCACCGTCGAGGTGGCGCCCGAAAAGGAGGTCGCGACATGACGTTCATCCTCAACAACGCGCTGATCATGGTGCCCGTCCTGGTCGTGGTGCTGCTCCTGGTCTCGGCGGTGCGGATCATGCGCGAGTACGAGCGCGCCGTGATCTTCCAGCTCGGCCGCTTCTGGAAGGTCAAGGGGCCCGGGCTGATCCTGGTCGTCCCGTTCATCCAGCAGGCGGTCAAGGTGGACCTGCGCATCCGCGTGCACGACATCCCGAGCCAGGACGTGATCTCGCGCGACAACGTGCTCGTGAAGGTCAACGCGGTGGTCTACTACCGCGTCATGGACGCGCGCAACGCGATCATCCAGGTCGAGGATTTCATGGCGGCGACCAGCCAGCTCGCCCAGACCACGCTGCGCTCGGTGCTCGGCCAGCACGAGCTCGACGAGATGCTCGCCGAGCGCGAGAAGCTGAACGCCGACCTGCAGCGAATCCTCGACGACCAGACCGAGAGCTGGGGCATCAAGGTGTCGAACGTCGAGCTCAAGCACGTCGACATCGACGAGAGCATGATCCGGGTGATCGCGCGCCAGGCCGAGGCCGAGCGCATCCGCCGCGCCAAGATCATCGAATCCGAGGGCGAGTTCCAGGCGGCCCAGAGGTTCCTCGACGCGGCGACCATCCTCGCCAGGCGGCCGGAGGCGATGCAGCTCCGCTATCTGTCGACGCTGATGACCATCGCCAACGAGCGCTCCTCGACCATCGTCTTCCCGTTTCCGACCGACCTCGTGCAGATGTTCGGCCGCCTCGACCGCAGGGACGACAGCACGCCATAGGCCCGCGACCGGGCTAAGCGTCTGCGCCGTGCCACGCCTCGATCGCACGCGCAAAGCAGGTAGTGCTGCTGCGCAGCGGCACGAACGGCTTCGCCAGCCGGCGGCAGAGATGCTTTGCCTTCAGGCATGCATGTCCCGCAGGGCGGCGAGCCCGCACCTCGTCCTGCTCGTCGGCGACCTTGCGCAGGATCGCGCCGCGGCAGGCGCGTGCGCGGCGAGAAGCCGCCGTCGCTGCGGGAGCCGGCGGGATCGCCGCGCCGGCGCGAAGGTCAGGAGGCCTGGCGCAGGCCGAACAGCTGCATGCGCTCGAAGGCGCGCGCGATCAGCGAGCCGGCGTCGTAGCCGTGGGTCAGCTCGGCGACGCCGGTGCGCAGCTCGATGCCGATGCTCTGGCCGTCGGCGACCGCGAAGGGCGTCTGGATGGTGATGGCCGCGAGGCGATCGCCGATCGCCCGCGCCTCGCGCCCGCGGGCGC
>DASUGG010000189.1:0-2439 GCA_036274135.1 Geminicoccaceae bacterium | reverse complement strand
AGCCGGCGCCGAAGCCGGTCGGATGGAGCGACGGTCCAGACCAGCTGCTCGCATCGCATGCGAGCGAGGACCCGACGCAACGCTTGCCCTCCGGCGCGACCGAATCCTTCTGGTCGCGGCTCCTGACGCTGCTCGAGCCGGCGTCGGCATCGACCATGGCGCGCGGCGACAGCGAGCCTGGGCGGAGCGATCCTGTTCTTGCAGGGAGCGATCCTGTTCTTGCAGGAAGCGGCGGCCGGCAGGGCGTGGCGCAGCAGGCGGGCACGCCGGCTGACAGCCGCGCCGGCGGTGACGCCGCCGGCAAGCCGAGCCGATCCGGCGATACGGCCGCCAGGAGCGAGCGCAGCACCGCTGGCGACCGCAGCAGCAGCGCCAGCGAGCGCAGCACGGCTGGCGACCGCAGCAGCAGCGCCAGCGGGCGCAGCACGGCTGGCGAACGCAGCAGCAGCGCCAGCGGGCGCAGCACCGACAGCGACCGCGGCAGCAGCAGCGCCGCCAACGAGCGCAGCACGAACAGCGACCGCAGCAGCTCGCCCAGCGAGCGCAGCGCTGGCAGCGGTCGCGGCAGCAGCATCGGTCGCGGCGGGGGCTTCAACAGCGACAGAAGCGCCAGCGCCAACCGCGGCGGCTTCGGCGACAGCATTGGTCGGGGCAGGGATCGCAACGAGCGCGGGCTGCGAAGCGATCGGGGCGACCGCGGTCAGCGCGACGGCCGCGGTGATCGGGGCGGTCGCGGCGGTCGCGGCGATCGCGATCGGGGGCGCGGCTGAGCCCATGCGGCCGGACGCCCCGCGGTCGGGCGAGCGTCCGAGCTCGCGGCCGGCCACCGACGTTGACTCGCGGATCGGCGCGACTATCCTTCGGCCGGCGGCGATCGTGCCGCCGCGGCGATCACCCAGAACCAGCGCGGAGCCCGGTATGGCCCAGGCCAAGCGGCCCTTGTCGCCCCATCTCCAGATCTACCGCTGGCCGATCAACATGGCGCTCTCGATCAGCCATCGCGCGAGCGGCATCGGCCTCGCGCTCGGATTGATCCTCGTGACCTGGTGGCTCCTGGCGCTGGCCAGCGGCCCGGAGGCGTTTGCCGTCGTGCAGGCGGCGATGCGTTCCTGGCTCGGCACGCTGGTGCTGTTTCTCTGGACGCTGGTCCTGTATTTCCACCTCTGCAACGGCATCCGCCACCTGATCTGGGACGCAGGCTACGGCTTCGAGCTCACGACGGCGCGCCGGTCCGCCATCGCGGTGCTGAGCGTCGCCGGCGCGATGACCGTGCTTAGCTGGCTCGTGATCGTGCTCGTCAGCTGAGGAGACCGTTCGCGATGGCATACCGAACCCCGATCGCCAAGGCGCGCGGCCTGGGATCCGCCCGCGCCGGCCTGCAGCACTGGAAGATGCAGCGGCTGACCGCGATCTCGAACGTGCTGCTGGTGCTGTGGTTCGTGTTCAGCGCTATCGCGCTCTCGGGCAGCGGCTACGAGCAGGTGCGTGCCTGGCTGGCGTCGCCGGTCACCGCGACCCTGATGGTGCTGCTCGTCATCTCCACGTTCTCGCACGCCCGGCTCGGCCTGCAAGTCGTGGTCGAGGACTACGTCCACCATGAGGGAGCGAAGATCGCCTCGCTGGTGGCGATCGCACTCGTCGTGCTGGCGCTGGCCGTGACCTGCATCGTCGCGGTGCTGACGGTGGCGCTCGGAGGCTGACCATGGTGAAGGCATACCCGATCACCGAGCATCAGTTCGACTGCCTGGTGGTCGGCGCCGGCGGCTCGGGCCTGCGGGCGGCGGTGGGCATGGTCGAGGCCGGCCTGCGGACCGCCTGCGTCTCCAAGGTCTATCCGACGCGCTCGCACACCGTCTCGGCGCAGGGCGGCATCAACGCCGCGCTCGGCAACATCGAGCCGGACGACTGGCGCTTCCACATGTACGACACGGTCAAGGGCTCGGACTGGCTCGGCGACCAGGACGCGATCGAGTACATGACCAAGAACGCGCCCGCGGCGGTGATCGAGCTCGAGCACTACGGCGTGCCGTTCTCGCGCACCCCGGACGGCAAGATCTACCAGCGGGCGTTCGGCGGCCAGTCGGTCGACTACGGCAAGCGGCAGGCGCACCGCACCTGCGCCGCCGCCGACCGTACCGGCCATGCCATGCTGCACACCATGTATCAGCAGGCGCTGAAGAACAAGGTGCAGTTCTTCAACGAATACTTCGCGCTCGACCTGATCGTCGACGAGGAGGGGGCCTGCCGCGGGATCATGGCGCTGTGCCTCGAAGACGGCACGCTGCACCGCTTCCAGGCGCAGCTCACCGTGCTGGCGACCGGCGGCTACGGCCGGATCTATTTCTCCTGCACCTCGGCGCACACCTGCACCGGCGACGGCAACGCCATGGTGCTGCGCGCCGGCCTGCCGCTGCAGGACATGGAGTTCGTCCAGTTCCA
>DASUGG010000188.1:0-7010 GCA_036274135.1 Geminicoccaceae bacterium | reverse complement strand
GTGAGCTATGTCACAGCCGCGGACGGTCTGCGCCCCCGTGCTCTCGCGGCGGTTCCCTATCGCGGCGGCCGGTCTCAGTCGGCGTAGCGGAAGTCCATCGTCCGGCAGTGGGTGTGCAGGCCGCCGTCCTGCACGATCAGGCAGGTCATCGTCGCGTCGCCGTCGTTGTGGTGCGAATGCGCGTCGGCAGGCGGCGTCACCATCACCGCGAAAGGCTGCCAGTCGACCCGCTTGCCGTCGATCAGCGAATAGCAGCCCTCGCAGGCGATGTTGAGCGTGACGGCGACCGAGTTGTGGCGGTGCGGGCGCTGGAAGTCGTGCGGCGGCAGCTGGTTCATGGCGAGCGTCAGGCTCGGCATGATGTTGCGCCGATGCGCCTGCTGCGCGCTCGAGAACACCAGGGCGAGGCCCTTGCGCCGCTCGCCGCCGAGCCTCTCCTGCACGCGCGCTAGCTGGGAGCGGATCTCCTCGGCGGGATAGTGGACGGCGCCGGTTACCGCGTTGCCGGGCGCCGGCGGCTCGAGGTGCTCGAAGGCGAGTTGCGGCTCGTTGGTGACCGACCAGAGCACGCAGTCCTGCTCGCCCGCCTTGTGGGTCGTCTCGCCGCCGCCCGGCAGGCAGAAGACGTCGCCTGCGCCCCAGCGGATCGCGTCGAGCGCCCTGGTCGTCTCGCCCGCGCCCTCGATCACGTAGTACAGCTCGGCGCTCGCCTTGAGGCGGGTCGACAGCCGCTCGCCGGCGCGGACCCGCAGATAGCGCGTCAGGATCAGGGGCGTCGTCGCCGGGAACTCGATCTGCATGCGCCCGCTCAGGTCGAGCGGGATGATCGCCGTGCCGGTCGCCGGGTCGAGGGCGCGGTCGCGCTCGGCGAGGAACTGGTGGCAGGGCACTGGCGGATAGTCGAGGGCGAAGGCGTTGCCGGAATCGAAGTAGCGCGCCCGCTCCGTGAAGGCGGTCGCGGCCGTCGCCGGGCGCACGCCCGGCTCGCTCGACCCGCCCGGCGCCGCGCGCCGAAGGGAATGGCTTGCCATCTGCTACCTCCCCGATGCCATCTCACTTGCTCGCGGCCGGCTTGTCCAGCCCGCGTCGGGGCGTCCGGGAGCGGGCGCTGAAACAATTGTTACGCGGCTGTTACAGAGGCCAGGGGTCGGGACATGCCGCTGAAACATTTCGATCCTACAGGTAAGGTGGACGCGAGCGACGGTCAGTCGCCGGTTGGGATCCGGGTACGGAGAGCAGAGGAGCCGCCGCTGCCGAGAACGCCGCCGCGCCGGGGCCGGCCCTGCGCAAGTTCGTGGGTCGTGCCGTGAGCACGCCGGTCATGCGCCCGGCGCGCAAAGGCGAGAGCCGTGTCATCGCCGAGCTGTTCGAGATCGCATCCGACGGCGTCGCGGGCTACATCTGGAGCACGCTGCAGGGCGACTATCGGGGGCTGCCGCCGCTCGAGATCGGCCGGCTTCGCTACGAGCGCGAGAGCACGGCCTTCTCGTACCAGAACTGCCTGATGGCCGAGGACCAGGGGCAGGTGCTCGGCATGTTGCACAGCTTTCCGGCCGAGCCGCGGGACGGCGGCGCCGCGGCGCCGCAGGCCATCGACTCGGTTCTGCAACCGTACAGCGAGCTGGAGGCGCCGGGCACGCTGTACATCGCCGCCATCGCGGTCCGCGCCGGCTTTCGCAACCAAGGCATCGGCGCGCGTTTCCTCGCGGCGGCGCGCGAGCGGGCGCGGCAGCTCGGGCGGCGCGAGCTGAGCCTGCTCTGCTTTGCCGGCAATACCGGCGCAAGGCGCCTCTACGAGCGGCAAGGCTTCGTGGTGGCGGACTGGCGGCCGGTCGTGCCGCACCCCTTGATCCGCCACACCGGCGACGTGCTGCTGATGCTCGCGCCGGTGTGATCGCGCCCTCGCGCGGACCTTGCGCTTTCGCTCGGCGCATGGCGTTGTCAACCCGGCTCAAGGCCGTCGCAAGGCGCGCGCGCCAGGATGGCCGCGCTTGAGCTGGCGCCTTGCGCGGGCGCTTGTTCGGGGGGCCGCCGTCCCTACATGTCGTGGGGCGGGACGGCGCGCGCGCCGGTCCGTCCGTGCGGGAGATCCGATGATGCAAACCGAGAACCGTCTGTTCGACGATCTGGCCCGGATGGCGAATGGCGCGATCAACACCCTCTCGGGCGTGCGGGAGGAGATCGAGAGCCGTCTGCGCGAGCGGGTCGAGCGCTGGCTCGCCGAGATGGACATGGTGCCGCGCGAGGAGTTCGAGGCGGTCAAGGAGCTCGCCCAGAAGGCGCGGGCCGAGCAGGAGGATCTCACCGCCAAGGTAGCGGCCCTGGAGCAGAAGCTCGCGGCGATGAGCGCCGCCGGGCCGGCGCGTGCGCGCGCCAGGCCGGCAGGCGGGCCGGCGGCCGCAGCCGCGGACGAGCCCGAGGGCGGCGCCGCGCCGCCTCGCCGCACGACGAGGGCGAAACGGGCCGATTGAGCGCTTGCGACCGTACCGCGGGGGGCGGCAGCGCGCCACCTGCCGCCTTGCGGCTGACCCATCCTTTTGGCAGTCTTCGATCCAGGCAGCAGCCGCGGCTCTCCTGAAGCATCGGCTGCGGGCGGGCGGAACCGGCCTGCGGCGATGCGACGAAGATGCTTGTCCTGGCCGCCGGGATCGCTTGTGAGGAGTGCGCCATGGTGTCGTCGCTGATATCGGAAACCGAGGAAAGCCTGGGCAATCCCCTCGACCTGGTGGAGCAGGTCGCGATCGCCAACGAGTGGCCGTTCCAGCGCCAGAACGAGGACGAGCTGGCGGCGGATCTGAGCGGCCACTGGTGCCAGTATCGGCTGTGGTTCTGCTGGCATCCCGACCTCGGGGTGCTGCATCTGTCCTGTGCTCTCGAGATGAAGGTGCCGGCCAACAAGCGCTCGGCGATCCACGGCCTGCTGGCGCTGGCCAACGAGAAGCTGTGGCTCGGCCATTTCGACCTGTGGTCGGAGGAGAACCTGCCGGTGTTCCGCCACGCCGTGCTGCTGCGCGAGGGCGTCGGCATGAACGGCGAACTGCTGGAGGATCTGGTGGACATCGCGGTGACCGAGTGCGAGCGGTTCTACCCGGCCTTCCAGTTCGTGATCTGGGGCGGCAAGTCGCCGATCGAGGCGATGACCGCGGCGATGCTCGAGACCGAAGGGGAGGCCTGATGTCCGGCCTTGCCGGCCCGCTGCTCCTGGTGGGCTGCGGCAAGATGGGCGGCGCCCTGCTGGCGGGATGGATCGCCAACGGCCTGCGGGCCGCCGACACCTACGTGGTCGAGCCCGATGCCGCCCTGCGCACGGCGGCGCGCGAGCGCCACCGCGTCGCCGCCGTGGCCGAGCCCCACGAGCTGCCGACCGACCTGCGGCCGCAGGCGATCGTGTTCGCCGTCAAGCCGCAGGCGATGGCGCTGGTGCTGCCCGCCTACGAGCCTCTCGCAAGATCCGGCGCGGTCGTGCTGTCGATCGCCGCCGGCACCGCGATCGCCCGGTTCGAGGCGGCGTTCGGCGCCGCGACGCCGGTCGTGCGGGCGATGCCCAACACGCCGGCGGCGATCGGCCAGGGCGTGACGGCGTTGTTCGCCAACGGCCATGCGAGCGCGCGGCAGAGGGAGCTGTGCGCCGCCCTGATGGCCGCGGTCGGCCAGGTCCTCTGGATCGACGACGAGGAGCAGATGCATGCGATCACCGCCATGTCGGGCAGCGGGCCGGCCTACGTCTTCTACCTGATCGAGGTGCTGGCCAAGGCCGCGATCGAGAACGGTCTGCCGGAAGGCTTGGCGTGGCCGATCGCGCGCGCGACGGTCGCCGGCAGCGCGGCGCTCGCCGCATCCAGCCGGGAGACCGTCGAGACCCTGCGCCGGCAGGTCACGAGCCCGGCCGGCACGACCGAGGCGGCGCTGAAGGTGCTGATGGCGCCGGACGGGATGCAATCCTTGTTCGCACGGGCGCTCGCCGCGGCCACGCAACGCTCGCGCGAGCTTGCCTGACGAGGAGCCGGAATGACGGCCGCTGGTGCTCCTGAGCCCGATCTGCTGGTCACGGCGTTCGCGCTGCTGGCGGAGCGCGGCTGGGCCGGCCTTTCCCTGCCGGCGCTGGCGGAGCGGGCCGGACTGTCGCTGGTCGAGGCGCACCGGCAGCTGCCCGACCGGCGGGCCGCGCTGCGGGCGCTGAGCGAGCGGATCGACCAGGCGATGCTCGCGGTCGACCGGGTCGAACTCGAGGGCCTGCCGCCGCGCGACAAGCTGTTCGAGCTGATCATGCGGCGGCTCGACGCGCTGGCGCCGTTCCGCGCCGGCCTCGCCCGCCTCGCCCGCGACGCCCGTCGCGATCCCTGCATCGCGGCGCCGATCGCCTGTCGCCTCGACCGCTCGCTGCGCTGGATGCAGGAGCTTGCGGCGCTGCGCTCGCATGGCCTGTGCGCGCGGCTGCACCGGCGGCTCCTGCTCGCGGTCTATCTGCGAACCCTGCGCACCTGGCTCGCCGACGACAGCGCCGACCTCGCCAAGACCATGGCGGCGCTCGACACCCTGCTGCGCCGGGTGGAGCGGCCGGCGGGCCTGCGCGAGCCGCCCCACAGAGCCGGGCCGCCGGGCGAGGCGACGGAACCAGCCTGAGCCCCCGTGGCCCGGCGTTTCCTGGAGGACTGTCATGGCCGACCCAAAGCAATCCTTCGACTTCGAAGATCTGTCCAAACGGCTCGGCGAGCTCAAATTCCCCGAGATCGACTGGGACGAGCTGATGGCGGCGCAGCAGAAGAACTGGGAGGCGCTCGGCCAGGCCAACAAGGCGTGGCTGGAAGGTGCTCAGAACGTCATGCGCCGCGAGGTCGAGATCCTGCAGGCGGCCCTCGCCGAGGCCACCGCGGCCTCGAAGGAGCTGATGAAGGAGGGCGATGCGCGCGTCGCGGCGGAAAAGCGCCTGGAGCGCGCCAAAAGCTCTTTCGAGAAATCCATCAATGACCTGCGGGAGCTTTCGGAGGCTGCAAGCCAGGCGAACCGGCAAGCGCTCGAGGTGATTCAGCAACGCGCCCTCGAGAGCTTCGACGAGCTCAAGATGGTATTCAAGACGAAGCGCTAACGCCTTGATTGACTACGACGACTTCACCCGGGTCGACATCCGGGTCGGGACGGTGCTGAGCGCCGGGCCCAACACCGCCGCCCGCAAGCCTGCGCTGGTGCTCGAGGTCGATTTCGGGGCCGAGATCGGCCGCAGGAAGACCTCCGCCCAGCTCACCGAGCTGTACCGGCCCGAGGATCTGGTCGGCCGCCAGGTGGCGGCGGTGGTCAATTTCCCGCCGCGGCAGATCGCCAAGGTGATGTCGGAGGTGCTGGTGCTGGGCTTCCCCGACGCCGAGGGCCGGGTGGTGCTGGTGGGCGTCGAGCGGCCGGTGCCGGACGGCGGCAAGCTGTTCTGAGAAGCGCTAGCGCAGCTCGACCGAGCGCTCGAGGCCGACCGGCGCGATGCCGTCGCGCTGCAGCGTGACCTCGCCGACATAGGTGCCGGCGGGCCAGGCCGCGCCCGGGCGTCTCGCACCGACGAACTGGAACCAGCTGACCCAGCTCCTGTCCAGCTCGACCGTGTGCGACACTACCGGCGCGCCGTCGGGGCCGGTGAGCGTGAACTGCACGCGATCCCCCGCCTCGACCCAGTACCCCTCGACCCACAGCTCCAGCACCCGGCTGGTGACCGCGAGTCCGGTGCGATCGTGATAGCCCCGCCGGGCGTCCTCCGCCTTGGGCGCGGTGGGTGCGATGCCGGCGTTCACCAGCGCGACGGGTCGATAGGTGAGCGCCGCCATGACGTCGGCGCGCCACAGCGGCTGCGCACCCGGGGCACAGCCTTGCGGCTCGGCGGTGCCGACGAACGGGTCGACCGGGCGATCGCCCTGGCGCAGGTCGAAATGCAGATGCGGGAAGATTGTCTCGCCGGAGAGGCCGACCAGGGCCATGGTCTGCCCGGCCGCGACTCGGTCGCCCTCCTGCACCATCAGGCTGCCGCGCCGCAGATGGCAGTACCAGGTGGTCCAGCCGTCGCCGTGGTCGAGCCGGATGCCGTTGCCGCAGGAGCGACCGCCGATCGCCTCGCGGTTGTCCGGATCGAGGGGCTGGTCGGGCATGCCGTCGCGCACCGCGTCGACGACGCCGGCGGCCGCTGCGCGCACCTCGACGCCCGCCACCATGGCGGCGAGGTCGGGAATGGCGAAATCGGTGCCCTTGTGGCCCTCTCCCGTCAGCTTGCCGCAGGCATAGTCGCGCCCCCCTGGCCCGGGGTCGTGGTCGACATAGCGCAGGATCCAGCAGTCGACGCCAGGTTCGCAGTCGAGCGGCAGCAGCAGGCCCTCGGGCGCATCCGCCAGCGCCGCGACCGGCCACAGCAGCAGCATGAGCGCAAGCAGTCGCATGCGATTCTCGCTCGGAGCCTCATACCGAAACCCAAGAGATCCCAAATCGCAGAAAAATTCAACTGCAAGGAGATAGCGACAGCCAACGGTCGCCGGGCCTATGCATGCCCAGGGAAGTGATGCACCTCGATGTCGGTCTGGCCAAAGTCGTCGCCCTTGAACAACAGGGGCTCACCCCTGGCCTTGGCGAGCGCATAGGCGAAGCAGTCGCCAAAATTCAGCTTGGCCGGATGGTTGCCTCGGCCGAAGTCCAGATAGGCCTGCCGCGCGATCCCGACCTGCTCCGCGGTGACCGGCTCGATGCGCAGGCGAAGGTCGGCGACCAACGCATCCAGTTGGCGTCCCGTGCGCGCGTCGCTCTCGCAATCTGCCACGATGCCCGCCTCCAGCAGATTGGCGGCCGATATTCTCGACACCTCGGCTCGCGCGATCGCTCGGGCGAAGACTTCCGCTTCCGGCTCGTCGAACAGAACGGCAAGAAGCGCCGACGTATCGACGACCATCAGCGCGGCAGACCGCGCTCGTCGTAAAGGATCTCGCCGTGCGGTCGCCGGTCCTTGCGCGGATAGCTGGCGACACGCCGCGCGATCGTCATCGCCT
>DASUGG010000187.1:0-7602 GCA_036274135.1 Geminicoccaceae bacterium | reverse complement strand
GACCGGCACCGTGCGCATCTCCGAGGACAGCGTGAAGGTCAGCGCGAACAGGAACTCGTTCCACGCCGCGATGAACGCCAGCAGTCCCGTCGTCGCGAGCGCCGGCCCCATCAGCGGCATGAACACCTTGGTGACGATGGTCAGCGGCTTGGCGCCGTCGACGATCGCCGCCACCTCGAGCTCCTTGGGCAGCTCGCGCATGAAGGTGGTCAGCACCCACACCGTGAACGGCAGCGTGAAGATCATGTAGGACAGCGTGAGCGCCAGCAGGTTGTTGTAGAGGCCGAGCGAGCGGATCAGCTCGAACATGCCGGACAGCACGGCGATCTGCGGGAACATCGAGACGCCGAGCACGACGATCAGCAGCGTCGTGCGGCCGCGGAAGCGGATGCGGCCGAGCGCATAGGCCGCGGCGACGGCCAGCGCGAGCGACAGGATCACCGTCGAGACCGCGACGAACACCGAGTTCAGAATGTTGCGTCCGAAAGGCTGCTCCCGGAACACCGCGACGTAGTTGTCCCAGGCCGGGTGCGGCGGCCAGAAATCGACCGTGAACAGCTCGCTGCCGGACTTCAGCGACGACACGATCGCCCAGTAGAACGGAAACACCGTGTAGAAGATGATCAGCGCCAGGAACAGGTAGAACGCCACCCGCCCGAGCGCCCTCCTGACCTTGCGCGCCATGGCTCAGTCCTCCCGCCCCACCTTGCCGAGCGTCAGGTAGACCACGGTGATCACGGCGATGATCAGGAACAGCAGCGTCGCCGCCGCCGAGCCGTAGCCGACGTCCTGGAAGTCGACCAGCTGCTGCCGGGCGTAGACCGACATCGACATGGTGTCCTTGTTGTTGCCGGTCATCACGTAGATCAGGTCGAAGATGCGCAGCGCGTCCAGCGCGCGGAAGATGATCGCGACCATCAGCGCCGGCCTGAGCAGCGGCAGCGTGACCTTGAAGAACACCTTGACCGGGTGCACGCCGTCGACCCGGGCGCTCTCGTAGCACTCCTGCGGCAGCATCTGCAGGCCGGCGAGCAGCAGCAGCGCCATGAACGGCGTGGTCTTCCAGACGTCGACCATGATGATCGCAATCAGGGCCGTGTCGGGCGAGGCGGTCCAGGCGATCGGCTCGGTGATCAGGCCCAGCATCTGCAGGACGTGGTTAATCACGCCGAAGACGTCGTGGTACATCCAGTTCCACATCTGGGCGGAGACCACGGTCGGGATCGCCCACGGAATCAGCACGGCGGCGCGCAGCAGGCCGCGGCCGCGAAAATGCGCGTTCAGCGTGAGCGCGATCGCCATGCCGAGGATGGTCTCCAGGGTCAGCGACACGCCGGTGAACACCAGGGTGTTCCAGACCGCGTTCCACCAGTCGGGGTCGGTCAGCAGGTAGGAGTAGTTGACGAAGCCGATGAACTCGGCCGCCTGCAGATCCGCGAGGTTGGCGTCGGTGAAGCCGAACCACATGGTGCGCAGCAGGGGCCAGCCGGCGACCAGCGCCAGCACGACCAGCATCGGCGTCATGAACAGCCAGGCGGAGCGAACGCGCTGCCGGGTCAGCCGCGAGGCCTTTTGGGGGACCGCAGCGGCGGTCCCCTCGGCGCGGATCACCGTGCTCATGGCCTGCTCCCCGATCGGCTAGGCCGGCGCCGGGCCGCGGCGCAGGGCCAGGCCCCTGCGCACCAGCTACCAGCGGCCGCCGCGCGAGAGCCGATCGAGCGTGCTCTCGAGGTCGGCCAGACGGTCGGCGGCTTCCGACTTGCCGCTCAGCACTTCGTGCGCGGCGTTGAAGAACTCCGAGCTGACCTGGTTGTACTTGGCGCCGGTGACCGAGGACGGGCGCGCCACGGCATCCTCCAGCACGGGCCCCATCTGCGCGAAGAACGGGTTGGCCGCCAGCACCTCCTGGTCCTGATAGAGCTCGGGCACGGTCGGCAGGTAGGCGCCCTCGACGGCGCGCCGCTTCTGCTCCTCGGCGCTGGTCAGATAGCGAACCAGATCGACGGCGGCCTCCGCGTTCTGCGAGTATCTCGAGACCGCGAGCTGCCAGCCGCCGAGCGTGGCGGTGTGCTTGCCGTCCGCGCCGCCCTTGGGCAGGGTCGAGACCGCGATCTTGCCCTTCACCGCGCTGTCGTCGGCGTTGCCTAGCGCCCAGGCGTAGGGCCAGTTGCGCATGAACACGGCGTTGCCCGACTGGAACACGCCGCGGGCTTCCTCCTCGGCGTAGTTCAGCACGCCCTCGGGCGCGACCGTGCCGATCCAGGTCGCCGCGAGATCGAGCGCCGCCGCCGCCTTCTCGTTGTTGATCGTGATCGAGCCGTCCTCGGCCACGATCGTGCCGCCGCCGAAGCTGTCGATCCACTCCAGCGCGTCGCAGGTCAGGCCCTCATACGCCTTGGCCTGGAACACGAAGCCCTGCATCTTGTCGTTGCCCGCGGCGCGCTCGCCGTCCTGGATCTCCTTGGCGGTCTCGGTGAGCTCCTGCCAGGTGGCCGGCGGCTGCCTGCCGTACTTCTCGAGCAGGTCCTTGCGGTAATAGAGAACGCCCGCGTCGGTGAACCACGGCATGGCGACGAGGTGGCCGTCGACCGTGTTGTTCTCGATGATCGCGGGGAAGTGCTGCTTGACCTGATCCTCCGTAATGTGCTCGGCGAGATCGATGAAGTGGCTGGCGAGGATACCAGGCCAGATCACGTCGATCTGGAACACGTCGATGTCGCCCGAGTTGGCGGCGAGGATCTGCTGATAGAGCGCCAGCCGCTCGGTCGCCGAGTTCGGCGTCGAGATGACCTTGACCTCGTTGCCGGTCTGCTCGGCCCAGGCCTGCGCGCCCTGCTGGCACAGCTCGAGCTCGAGGCCGACCGCGCCGCAGGAGATCGAGATCGTGGCCGCCTGCGCGCCGAACGCGCCGCCGGCGATCGTGGCTGCAAGGGCCACGCTGCTGAGCACGGATCGCATCATCCGCCTCCCGTTGTACTGCCCTGACGGACCGTGGATGTTTCTGACTTCAAGTCTACGTTGACCCGGGCGATGAGTCGACGCAGCCGACGCGATTTTTCGTCCCGTGCCGGATCCAGAACCGAAGGGAGCGGCGATGAGCCTCGAGCTTGCCCACATTGCGCATGGAGAGAGCGGTGCGCCGGTCGTGATCTTGCACGGGCTGCTCGGCTCGGCGCGCAACTGGTCGAGCTTCGCGCGCCGGCTCGGCGCGACGCATCGCGTGTTCGCGCTCGATCTGCGCACTCACGGCGCCTCGCCCTGGGCCGACGAGATGAGCTACGACCAGATGGCCGAAGATGTGCGCGCCTTCCTCGCGCGCCAGGGCCTGCGCTCGGCGGCACTGATCGGCCACAGCATGGGCGGCAAGGTCGCGATGCGCCTGGCGCTGACGCACGGCGAAAAGGTCGCACGCCTGGTGGTGGTCGATATCGCGCCGGTCGCCTATCGGCGCAGCTTCAACGCCTATGTTGAGGCGATGCGCGACCTCGACCTTTCCGGCATCAACCGACGCGCCGAGGCGGATGCGCTGCTCGCCGGCAAGGTCGAGGACCGTGGCGTGCGCGGCTTCATTTTGCAGAACCTCGCGAGCGGCGAGGACAGGCTCGCCTGGCGCGTCGCCCTGCAGGCGCTGAGCGACAACATGCCCGAGATCATGAGCTTTCCCGAGCCGCGCGCCGGCGGGCGCTATGCGGGACCCGCCCTGTTCGTCGCCGGCGGCCGCTCGGACTACGTCCGGCCCGAGCATCACGCAGAGATCCTGCGGCTGTTCCCGCATGCCCGCATCGAGACGATCCCGGACATCGGTCACTGGGTCCAGGCCGAGGCGCCGGATCGCTTCTTCGAGCTGGTCGGGGCGTTCCTGGCGTGATCGCTTGGTGCCCAGCTTGGTTAGCCGGAGGTGCCTGCCCCGCTCATCGCGCGGACGTCGAAGCCCGCTGCGCGCAGCGCCGTGGTCAGCTCGGTCGCGTGCGCGGCGTTGCGGGTCTCGATGATGAAGTTGACCTCGCTCGACTTCACCGAAAGCGGCGAGAACAGGCGCTGGTGGTCGACCTCGACGATGTTGCCGCCGGCTTCGCCGATCAGCGCGGCGGCGCGCGCGAGATTGCCGGGCGCGTCGGGCATGCCGACCCGCAGCCAGACGAGGCGCTTGGAGCGGGCGAGGCCGCGCTGCACCACGACGGAGAGCAGCCGCAGGTCGATGTTGCCGCCGCACAGCACGAGCCCGACCCGCCGGCCGGCGAAGCGCTCGCGATAGCTCGCCACCGCCGCGAGCCCGGCGGCGCCCGCCCCTTCGACGACCGTCTTCTCGTCCTCCAGCAGGGTCAAAATCGCCTGCTCGAGCGCCTCCTCCTCGACCAGCAGGATGTCGGAGACCAATGCCTGGATGATCGGAAAGGTCAGCTCGCCCGGCGCCTTGACGGCGATGCCCTCGGCGATCGTCGGCCGGCTCGGCGCACTCGGCAGGCCCGCCCGCTTGCGGTAGGCCGACGGGCAGGCCGCGGCCTGGACGCCGACGATCTCGATGTCCGTCCTGATCCCCTTCGCGGCGGTCGCGACGCCGGCGATCAGGCCGCCGCCGCCGATCGGCACCACCAGCACGTCCAGGTCCGGCGCCGCGGCCAGCATCTCGAGCCCGAGCGTGCCCTGGCCGGCGATGATCAGCGGATCGTCATACGGGTGGACGAAGGTCAGGTTGCGCTCGGCCGCGAGCGCGCGCGCGAACACGGACGCGTCCTCGACCGAATCGCCCTCAAGCACGACCTTGGCGCCGAACTGCGCGGTGTGCTCGACCTTCACGAACGGCGTCAGCCGCGGCATCACGATGGTCGCCGGGATGCCCAGCCGCGCCGCGTGGCAGGCGACGCCCTGGGCGTGATTGCCCGCCGACATCGCGATCACGCCGCGCCGCCTCTCGTCCTCGCTGAGGCTGGCGAGCTTGACGTAGGCGCCACGGTCCTTGAAGGACGAGCAGTACTGCAGGTTCTCGAACTTCAGCGTGATCTGGCAGCCAAGCAGCTCCGACAGGCGCTGCGAGGGCAGGCACGGCGTAAGCACGACCTGGCCCTCGAGCTGGCGGGCGGCGGCCTGCACGTCGGCGAGGCTTACCACCATGGCAGCGGTCCCGGACCCTTGCTTCCGGGCAACGCTCACGGAAACAGGGCGGGCTGCTCGAGTCCGGCGGTCTCCTGCAGGCCCAGCATCAGGTTCATGTTCTGCAGCGCCTGGCCGGACGCGCCCTTGACCAGGTTGTCGGTGGCGCTCAGCAGGATCGCCCGATCGGGCGTCCTGCCTGGATGCACCGCCATCAGGCAGGCGTTCGTGCTGCGCACGTGGCGCGTCGAAGGCAGGCTCCTGGGCGGCAGCACGCGCGCGAACGGCTCGCCGTCGTAGCGGCGCTCCAGCTCGGCCTGCAGGTCCGGCACCTCGGCCCCGGACGCCAGCCGGACGTAGATCGTGGCGAAGATGCCGCGGTTCATCGGCACGAGATGCGGCGTGAAGGTCACGCTGACCGGACGGCCGGCGGCGTCGCTCAGGCCCTGCTCGATCTCCGGCGTGTGGCGATGCGTGCTGACGCCGTACGCCTGCAGGCCCTCGCTGACCTCGGAGAACAGCGAGCTCTCCTTGGCGGCGCGGCCGGCACCGGTGACGCCCGACTTGGCATCGATGACGATCTCGTCCGGATCGATCAGCCGCGCCTGGAGCAGCGGCCGCAGCGGCAGCTGCGCGGTGGTCGGGTAGCATCCGGGGTTGGCGACCAGATCGGTCGCCCTGATCGCGTCGCGGGCGTGCTCGGTCAGCCCGTAAACGGCATCCTTCTGGCGCTCGATCGCGCGGTGCGGCTGGCCGTAGGTCCGGGCATAGACCTCGGGATCGCGCAGCCGGAAATCCGCCGACAGGTCGATCACCCTGGGTCCGCGCGGCAACTCGCGGATCACGTCCTGGGTCGTGCCGTGCGGCAGGCAGCCGAAGACCGCATCGAGCGCGCCGAGGTCGTGCTCGCCGATCTTCGAGAGCGTCGGCAGGTCGCGCCCCCGCAGGTGGGGAAACACCGCGTCGATCGCCTGGCCGGCATAGCGCTCCGACGTCATGCACTCGACCCTGGCCCAGGGATGTCCCTGCAGCAGACGCAAGAGCTCGATCCCGGTATAGCCGGTGGCGCCCAGGATCCCGACGCTGACGCTGTTGGCGGTCATCGATCCCAACTCCATCCCGGCGCAAGCTTGGCCCCGGGCAAGAACCGAAAAGTCGCGACGAGCTTATGTCACGGATGCCGATCGCGGGCTACACTGTTCGGCCGGGCGCGACGACGGCGGGGAAGCAGTCGGCATGAAGTTTCTGGTGGTCGGGGCCGGCGGTCGGGAGCATGCGCTCTGCTGGTCGCTCGCCGCATCGCCGCTGGTGCGCGAGCTGTGGTGCGCGCCCGGCAGCGATGCGATCGCGCGCGAGGCCCGCTGCGTGCCGCTCGCCGTCGACGATCTCGACGGCATCACGGCGTTCTGTCGCGAGCGGAAGATCGATCTGGTGATGCCCGGACCGGAGCTGCCGCTGGTGCTCGGGCTGGCCGATCGCCTGCAAGCGGCCGGCATCAAGGTGGCGGGGCCGAGCGCGGCCGCCGCCCGGCTCGAGGGCTCCAAGGCGTTCGCCAAGGCCTTCTGCGCCCGCCACGGCATCCCGACCGCAGCCTCGCAGACGTTCTCCTGGCGCCAGCGCGCGGCCGCCGAGAGCTATGTCCGTGCGCAGGGCGCGCCGATCGTGATCAAGGCGGATGGCCTAGCGGCCGGCAAGGGCGTCACCGTGGCGGCGACCTCAGAGGAGGCGCTGCAGGCGCTGGAGCAGGCGTTCGGCGGCGCGTTCGGCCAAGCCGGCGAAACCGTGGTGGTCGAGGAGTGCCTGCGCGGCGAGGAGGCGAGCCTGTTCGCGCTCGTCGACGGCCGCAACGTGCTGCCTTTCGGCACCGCTCAGGACCACAAGGCGGTCGGCGAGGGCGACCGCGGGCCCAATACCGGCGGCATGGGCGCCTATGCGCCCGCACCCTGCATGACGCCGGCGCTGACCGAGCGGGCGATGGCCGAGATCGTGCGGCCGACCGTGGCTGGTCTCGCCGCCGAGGGGCTGCCCTATCGCGGCGTCCTCTATGCCGGCCTCATGCTGACCCAGGACGGCCCCAAGCTCCTGGAGTACAACGTCCGGCTCGGCGACCCCGAGGCCCAGGTACTGCTCGTCCGATTGATGAGCGATGTCGGCCAGCTGCTGCAGGGTGTCGCGGACGGGGTGCTCGATCACATGGACCTGCGCTGGTACGACGACGCCGCGCTCTGCGTCGTCATGGGCGCGCGGGGCTATCCGGTCGCTTATGTCAGCGGCAGCGAGATCCGCGGGCTCGACGAGGCCGCGCGCGTCGATGGCGTCACCGTCTTTCACGCCGCGACGCGGATCGAGCGGGAGCGCGTGGTCGCGACTGGCGGCCGCGTGCTGAACGTCACCGCCCAGGCGCCCACCCTGCGCGACGCCCGCGATCGGGCCTACGCGGCAGTCGATCGCATCGACTGGCCGGAGGGCTTCTGCCGCCGCGACATAGGCTGGCGCGCGCTCGGCGTCTCC
>DASUGG010000186.1:0-13344 GCA_036274135.1 Geminicoccaceae bacterium | reverse complement strand
CGGGTGCTACGGGTGCTGGGCTACGACGCCGACTATGTACGCGGCGAGGGGCCCTACCTGTTCGACGCCAAGGGCAACCGCTATCTCGACCTGCTGAGCGGCTTTGGCGTGTTCGCCTGCGGCCGCAACCATCCGACCGTCGTCGCCGCCCTCGACCAGGTGCTGCGCGGCCAGATGGCGGGCCTCGCCCAGCTCGACGTGTCGCTGCTCGCGGGCCTGCTCGCCGAGCGCCTGCTCGCCTACATGCCCTGGCTCGACAAGCTGGTGTTCTGCAACTCCGGCGCCGAGGCTGTCGAGACGGCCATCAAGTTCAGCCGCGCCGCCACCGGCCGCAGCCGCATCGTGCACTGCGAGCACGGCTTTCACGGCCTGACTTACGGCGCCCTGTCGGCCTGCGGCGACGCGCACTTTCGCGAGCGCTTCGGGCCGTTCGTCGGCGATCTCGAGCAGGTGCCGTTCAACGACCTCGCGGCGCTCGAGCGGGCGCTCGGGTCGCAGCCGACGGCCGCGTTCATCGTCGAGCCGATCCAGGGGCACGGCGTGCACATGCCCGACCCCGGCTACCTCGCCGAAGCCGCGCGCCTTTGCCGCCGCCACGGCGCGCTGCTGATCGCCGACGAGGTGCAGACCGGGGTCGGCCGTACCGGCCGTTTCCTGGCCTGCGAGCATGACGGCGTCGAGCCGGACCTCGTGCTGCTCGCCAAGGCGCTGTCCGGCGGCTTCGTGCCGATCGGCGCGGTCGCGATGCGCCGGACGGTGTTCGATCGCGTGTTCGACCGCATGGACCGCGCCTTCGTCCACGGCTCGACCTTCTCCAAGAACGATCTCGCCATGGCGGCCGGACTGGCGACGCTGACGGTGCTCGAGGAGGAGCGGCTGTGCGCCCGCGCCGCGACCCTCGGCGACGCGCTGATCGAGGGGCTGCGCCGGCGCCTAGGCAATCTCGAGCTGGTCAAGGACGTGCGCGGCAGGGGCATGATGCTCGCGATCGAGTTCGGCCCGCCCCGGGGCCTGACGCCCAAGAGCCTGAAGCTGCGCGCGGCCTACGGCATGATGGAGCAGGCGAGCCCGGGCCTGTTCTGTCAGCTGATCCTGGTGCCGCTGTTCGCCCGCCACCGCATCCTGGCCCAGGTCGCGGGCCACGGCATGCCGGTGATCAAGCTGCTGCCGTCGCTCGTGGTGAGCGAGGCCGATGTCGCGTCGATCGAGACCGGCCTCGCCGACGTCGTCGCCGCCAGCCACTCGCTCGGCGCGGTCTGGGACCTCGGCCGGACGCTCGCAAGCCACGCCGTCAAGCACCGCAGCGCCGCCTGAGATCGGACGCCCGTTCCGCCTCCCGGCTCGTCCATCGGGCAGCAACCGGTCGGCCAGGGTGACCTGCTTTACCGTCCGGAACCGTTCCGGGAGCCGGTTCGCCAGGATCGCTGCGGGCTTCGGGTTCCTTCGGATCGTCGGCCGACATGCGCGTTGGCGGGCATGGCCGCGAGCCGACGTGCTCAGCGCCGCGAACGGCGGCATCGTTGTCGGACGGAGCCGTCTCGGGCTCGTGCGCCCGCGCCGCGGGCAGGGATTCGCCAGGACTTGTGCGGCATCCGGGTTCGATCGGCGGGACGCACGGCGCCGCCGGATCGGCCACGCTCTCGCCCACGCTACCGGCGGCGGCATGCCCGGATCGCGGGGCCGGCCCGGCGCCGCGCGTCGGCCGCATCGGCTCCTGCTGCGCCGCCCGCTCGGCCTGGAGCGCGTTGAGCAGGCGCAGGGCGCGGCAAAGCTCAGCCTGGGCGGCGCCGCGATAGCGCAAAAGCGTGTCGAAGGCGCGTGCGCCGTTGCCGTCGCGGATCAAAGCGAGGCCGAGATCGCCGTCGCCGTAGAGACCGTGCATCTCGCGCGCAAAGAGTTCGGTCTCGATCCGCTCGGCGCGCTCGAGCCGCCAGGCCGCGCGGGCGATGCGGCCAGCGAGCAGGGCCTGCAGCGCGCCTGCCGGCGCCAGGTCGGCGACCAGCGCAGCCTCGAACGCAGCGAATGCCTCGGCGCTCTCACCCGCCACGACGACGTGTTTCTCGGCGCGAAGACCGTGCCTGAGCGCATTGCGCGCCGAGCGCGCCTTGCCTTCACGGGTCTTCGGGCCTTGCGATTTGGCGCCGTTCTTGCGGCTGGCTTCGGCCCGCGCCGGGCTCAGGAAGGCGGCGAGCGAAGCGGTGACGTTCGCAGCAGCCACGCGCTGTGCGGGCTTGGCTCTGGGCATGGCAAAATTCCTCGAATGGGGAACCTCCGGGCGACCACCCGGCAACACGAGTATATGCGATTCTAGGAATTTAGTCCGACCGGAACGTCGCGGTCGTCGCGTGGAAGCACCGCCGCGCGGGCGACGGGCAGCGCCGTATCCAATCCTCGAAAGCGTGGCGCCAGAGCAAGGAGGACGTTGGCGGTCGGCCCGTCGAATTTCGACGCGAGGCTATGCTATGAGCGCTTCCTCGCCGAGCGTGTCTGCTGCCTGGTCGGCCTCGTCCATCCGTCCGACGGCGGCGGCCGGCATCCTGAGGTGGCGGGACAGCAACTCCACGGAACCGAAGGTCATCGGTTTCAGATGCGAGATCATCGCGCGCGAAAGCGGTTGGCGCGCGGCGCCCATGAACGACCTCCCAGTTCCGGGAGCTTCCGGCCCTGAGAAGCATCCGGGCGGATGCGATCGCCGGCAGAGATGGTCGGCCGGCTCAGGACGCCCCAAGTCGATGAAAGAGCGCCATGCATCCGTTGAGTGCAGCGACGGTGCGATCCGACGCGGGCCTACCTCATCCGAATGATTCCAGACCCGGCCTTTTCAGCTCTGAGGCCGCCCCCCGCGCTCCAGGCTCGCCGGCTCCGGCCGCCGAAGATGTGCCGGGGCCGGGTCCGGGCAAGGGTCCGGCGTCGGTCCCCGGGCCGGATCGCGCGGTGACGCGGCGACGGGGCGCGGCGCGGACCACTCGAGCAGCCCGGTGACCGGCGTCACGAGCTGCAGCAGCGGCCCGAACGCGGCCGCAACCGACTCTCTCGCGGGCGGCGGTGCACAGGACACCAGGGCACGCCGCTGCGCCTGATGGGGCGCGGGGGCGGCGCCGTTCATGACCGCGTCGAGGTCGGCGCGCAGGCGACCGGCGGTGGCGGCGTCGTCGCGCAGGATCGCCGCAGCATAGCGGCGCCGCAGGAACTCGATCGTTCGGCAATGGGGCATGGCCCTGACTCCGCTCGCCCGCTCGCGACAAGCGCGAGCAGGTCGAGCCTGCACGCTTGCCACTAAGAAAGGATTAAGGGATCTATTTTTGGTTGCGTCTTCGCGTGGCAGTTCTCTTGATGCGCCGGCAGCGATCGATAGCAGTTTTGCTGCGCTGCTCTGCAATGTGATGCGATAGAGGCGCCGGAAGCCCGATGAGGCTAAGCACCTTCAGAAATACGGTCACCTCGACGGCCGCAGCCTTCGCCGCTGCCGGATCGCGCATGGCTGGCTGGTCTATGCCGGCGGCGACCTGCCGCAGATGATCAACTGCACGTTCGAGGGCTGCCGCCGGAGCTCGAGGGCCGTTGGGCGCACCCTGCGCCTGATGCAGGCGAGGGTCGAGCACGGCCGGATGCGCGCGGTGGTCGAGCATTCGCTTGGCCTCCGCGATAGTCGTTCTCCGCGCGCAGACGGTCGCGCGCCTCCTGCCGGTTCTGGCTCATCATGATGATCGGCGCCTGGATCGCGGCGAGGCAGGACAGGAAGAGGTTGAGCAGGATGAACGGGTAGGGATCGAACGGTCGCGCGAGCAGGACCACGGTGTTGATCACCACCCAGACCAGGATGAAGCCCGCGAACGACAGGATGAAGGTCCAGCTGCCGCCGAAGTCGGCGATCCGGTCGGCCAGCCGTTCGCCGACCGTGAGCTTGCTCAGGAACTCGCTTTCGATGTCCCCCGACAGGGTCTCATGGCGGGCGAGGCTCTCGACCACCGAGCGCTGCAACGAGGTCAGCTCGCCCTGCTCGTCCTGCAGCAGGGCGCGGACCTAGTCGCTGCGCCACCGGTTCAGATCGTCGATGCAGATATCGCCGTCCGGCGACCAGGACGGATATGTCTTGGCGATGCGGTCCACCAGCAAGGATCGCACGACCGCCCCGGGCACCAGCTCCACCTGTTTGCCGGTCCGGCCGCAGATCTGGCAGGCCCGCGGCGTAGCGGCATGGCGGTCGGCGGACATTGGCAGGACTCTCGCGACGTGGCACGTTTCGGCCAGGAACCGCCTAAGCGCCGAGCTCCAGCCGGGCAAGCCATTCCGCATACGACGTGGAGCGCGACCGGGGCAACGGCGTCGGAAAGCCGTCCAGCAGGTCCGGGATGGCGCGAAGCAGGTCCGCCAGCAAGGCATCGTCGTCGGGCGCCGCCTCGATGCCGAGCGACCAATGGTCGTCGTTTGCAAGGCGCACCCGGGTCAGCTCGAGCGAGAAGCCGCGTCGGCGGAGGTCGCGCTGCGCCGTGCCCTGCGCCTCGCCGCCCGGTTGCAGCAGAAAATGCCTCTGGAGTCGCTCCTTGCCTACGACCGTCACGTGATGACCTTGCAGGCAACCACGAAAGCGCTCGCCGTTCGCTCCGCCGTAGGACCATTTGCACCAGCGCTCGGCGGCACCGTCGATCCCGGGGGCGATCGCATGCGCCCCGAGCCTGGCGAGCCGCCCCTTGATCTCGAGCCTGCCGTCGCGCTCCTTGATGCCCATGTCGACAACGCCCGGCAGGACCAGATAACGATCCTCGCGCCACAACGGCGTCGACGGCGGGCCGCCGCGATCGAACCAGCGCGTGACCTCGGCCGGCAAGGCGCCTTGGTGGAACCAGCGCATCTCGCAGGTGATCAGCGGCATCGAAGGCTCCGAGCGTGTCGGCCAGCGGCGGCCGGGCCTGCGCCGGCGGCGGGATCCTACGATACAATGTGGTGGTTGCGGGAACGTTCGCGGCGATCCGGCCAGGACCGCGACCAAGCTGCCGCAGATCCGCGGCCTGGTCGAGGCCACCGGCTGTGACCGCGCGATCGAGGTCGGGATCGTCTCGCGGGACTGGTGGCGGCGCGACCCCGACGAGGTGCTGCGCACCGTCGTCCAGCGCTACCGGACGGACGTCGGATCATCGACATGGTCGCGGCGGGCGCGCGGGGTGAAGACGAGGAGCCAGGTGCCCTCGGGATTGAGCATCTGCTGCTCGACGACGGCGAAACCGCGGCGCACGAGCTCCTCCGTGAGGTCTCCCGCCTGCCCGGTCAGCAGCGCCAGGCCGCCGCCGAAGCGCAGCGGCTCGATCGTCAGCTCGATCCGGTCGATCAGGTCGCGCGCGAGGAACCAGTCGTGCACCGTCGTGCCGCCGAGCACGATGCAGCGCTGCGGCGGCCGCACCGGCACCAGCGCCGCCATGATGTCCGCCAGCGGCACCCGGTTCGGATCGACCCAGAGATGGGTCTCGTGGCGCCAGTCGAGGCCTCGCGCGGCGCGTGAGAAGACGACGCGGCGGCGATCCTCCCGGAAGGCCGTCTCGTGCGTCGTGCGGCCCATGAAGGCCCAGTCGTAGCGTGGCACCTCGGCGAGGAAGCGGGTCTGCTCGGCAGCGCTTGCCCAGCTGCCGGGATGCTCGCCGGCGCGGCGGCCGATATAGCCGTCGGCGGATACCACCGCGGTCATCGTGAAGATCGGCCTCGACATGGTCGCTTCGCCCGAGCTTTGATCTTTGCGCCGGTCTACACTGCGAGCAGCGCGAGCGGGAGGCAGATCATGGAGCCGTTCGGCATCATTCCCCCGATGACGACGCCGTTCGACGGCGCCGGCGAGATCGACGAGGCGGCGGTGCGGGCGCAGGTGCGCTGGCTGCTGGATCGCGGCGTGCACGGGCTCGCGGCAGGCGGCAGCACCGGCGAGGGCCACACGCTCGATGCCGACGAGGTGAAGCGCCTGGTCGCGACCGTCGTCGACGAGGCGGCGGGCCGGGTGCCGGTGATCGCCGGCGTCATCGTCGACAGCACCCGAGATGCCATCCGCCGCGGCCGGGCGCTCGCCGGTCTCGGTGTCGCGGCGCTGCAGGTGACGCCGGTGCACTACCTGTTCCGGCCCGACGACGACGCCATGCTGGCGCATTTCCGGGCGATCTGCGAGGCGACCGGGCAGCGGGTGATCATCTACAACGTCGTGCCATGGAGCTATCTGGCGCCGGGCCTTTTGCTGCGCATCATGCGCGAGGTGCCGGGCGTGATCGGGGTCAAGCAGAGCGCCGGCGATCTCAAGCTGGTGGCCGACCTGCTGCTCGGCGCCGGCCCCGAGGATCGCATCTTCAGCGCGGTCGACGCGCTGCTCTACCCCTCCTTCGCGCTCGGCGCGCACGGCACGATCGCAGCCCTGCTGACGGCGGCGCCCGGGTCCTGCGTCGAGCTCTGGGATGCCGTCCAGCGAGGCGATCACGGCCGCGCGCAGGAGCTGCACCGCAGGCTGCTGCGCCTGTGGAATGCGCTCGTCGGGGACAACCTGCCGGCCTGCGTGAAGCATGCGCAAATCCTGCAAGGCTGCCCGGCCGGCCAGCCGCGCGCGCCGATGCCGTCGGCGAGCACGGACCAGCGGCGCGCGATCGCGGCGGCGCTGGAAGCGCTGGCGTCGATGCGGCTCAGTGAAGACGGCGTGACGTGAAGCCTGGAACTAGGGGTTGCGCGCGCTGGCCTGCGCCTGTCCGGGCGCCCCAGCTTTGTCGACGACGCCCGGGATCGGCTCGGTGGGCGCCTCGAAGGCGCCCTTCAGCGCATCGACGCCTTCCTGCGGCTGCGCCATCCGCGCGAGGTCCTGGCGTTGCCGGCGGCGCTCCTCGGTGCTAATGCCCATGCGCTGATCGCGGCTCTGGATGAGGCCCGGAGCCGCCTCCCCGAAGCGGTTGAAGGACCACGCCAGCGCCGGCGCGCCGAGCGGCAGCGTATCGCCCCGGCCATGGCCGGTGTCCCAGGTGTGCCACGTCTTGCCGTAGCTGTTCATCTTGCTCTGCATCAGCTCCTTGTCGGCCAGGTCGGGCAGGCCGGGCGCCACGAGCTGGCCGGAGAGAATTTCGCCGTTGTGCGGGTGCCAGTACTGGCGCTCGCCCTCGGGTAGGGTCTCGAACAGCCGTTCGGAGATGATGTACTCGATGCCGTTCAGATTCGCTTCCGCGGTGTTGCCGTCGTAGAGCGCGCACTGCGCGAAATCCTCGTTCACCTGCTGGCAGAAGTGATGCGCCTCGAACTGCTGCTGCGGATCATCCTTCATCGGGTGAAAGCCCACGAGGTAGATGTCGAGCGCATCGGTCGGCGCATCGCGCTGCATCAGGGTGGCGCCCATCTCGAGGACGTCGGTCTTGGCCGTCTCGGAGCGGCCAGGAACCTGCACGGTCGGAGCGGTGGCGCCTGAGCCGGTGCAGCCGGCCAGCATCGCAAAGAGAGGCCAGAGTAGGTGACGGAGAGGCCGGGGACTGGGCATCGTCGAGCTCCTCGGTTGAACGGGGGCACAACGGCGGCTCCACTGCCGGGTTCCAGTCCGCAGGGCGGTGGCGGGTCGTCAGTGAAAGTCGCGTGACCTGAAGCCGTCGATGCGTGGGTCGTGGTGCGGCCGCTTGACCGCATCGGCGCGGGCGACCGGCGCCTGAAAGGCGGGCCTGCCGGCCCGGAAATCGTCGAGCAGGGTCCGCTCGCGGCGCTGGGGACAGGGATCGCGCGGATCGGGCGAGCCGGAGCTCTTGGCGTGATCGGCATGGGCGATCGGGGCCCGGAAAGGTCCGGCGCTGGCATCGGTCTCGTTCAGCCGCGCCAGGAGATCGGAGCGGTCGATCAGGTCGTCGGCGACGACGTGGATCACGATGCCCTCGCGCTGCAGCTTGCCGCGCACGACCATCAGTTGCGCTCCCAGCACCACCCGCCGGTAACGCTCGAACACGGCGGGCCAGACCACCAGATTGGCGACGCCGGTCTCGTCCTCGAGGGTGACGAAGATCACGCCGCTGGCCGTGCCCGGGCGCTGCCGGACCAGGGTGAGGCCGGCGACCTCGACCCAGCGGCCGTTGGGCAGGTCGGCAAGATTTCCGGCCTCGACCACGCGCCGGCCGAGCCACGGACGCAGCAGCGCCATCGGATGGCAGCGCAGCGACAGGCGAAGATTGGCGTAATCCTGCGCCACCTCCTCGCCGAGCGTCATCGGCGGCAATGCTACCTCGGGCTCGGGCCGCGCAGCGCCCTCGGCCCAGGCGAGCAGAGGCGGCTGGTCGAGCTCCTGGCCGGTGCGGTCGAGGCCGATCGCCGACCATAGCGCGCCACGCCGCGCCAGCGCGAGCGACCCGAAGGCATCGGCGCGCGCCAGATGATCCAGGGCTCGCGCGCTGATCCCGGCGCGGCGGCGCAGGCTGGCCAGGTCGGGATAGCCGTTGCCGCGCCTCTCGACCAGGCGCTTCATCTCCTTCTGCTGCAGCCCCTTGACCTGACGGAAGCCCAGACGAAGAGCGACGTCCGGGCCGTGCGCTTCCAGCGTGCAGTCCCAGGCGCTGGCGTTGACGTCGACCGGCAGCACGGGAACGCCGTGGTCGCGCGCGTCGCGCACGATCTGGGCGGGCGCATAGAAACCCATCGGCTGGCTGTTCAGCAGCGCGCAGGCGAACGCTGCGGGGTGATGGCATTTCAGCCAGGACGAGACGTAGACCAGCAAGGCGAAGCTGGTGGCGTGCGATTCCGGAAAGCCGTAGGTGCCGAAGCCCTCGATCTGCTTGAAGCAGCGCTCGGCGAAATCGAGCGCGTAGCCGTTCGCCACCATGCCGGAGATGAACTTGTCGCGCAGCAGGTGGATGGTGCCGACGCGGCGGAAGGTCGCCATGGCGCGCCGCAGCTGGTCGGCCTCGCTCGGCTTGAAGCCGGCGCCGACGATCGCGATGTTCATCGCCTGCTCCTGGAACAGCGGCACGCCCAGGGTTTTTTCCAGCACGCCCTTGAGCGCCTCGGAGGGGTAGTCGACCGGCTCGAGGCCGCTGCGCCGGCGCAGATAGGGGTGGACCATGTCGCCCTGGATCGGCCCCGGCCGCACGATCGCGACCTCGATCACGAGGTCGTAGAAGCATTTCGGCTTGAGACGCGGCAGCATGGTCATCTGGGCGCGGCTCTCGACCTGGAACACGCCGATGCTGTCGGCCCGGCTCAGCATGGCGTAGACTGCGGGATCCTCGGCCGGCACGCTCGCGATCGCCAGCTTTATGCCCTGGTGTTGCTCGAGCAACGCGAACGCCTTGCGGATGCAGGTCAGCATGCCGAGCGCCAGGACGTCGATCTTGAGGATGCCCAGCGCATCCAGATCGTCCTTGTCCCACTCGACCACGGTGCGCCCCTCCATCGCCGCGTTGGCGATCGGCACGACCTGGTCGAGCCGGCTCCTGGTCAGCACGAAGCCGCCGACATGCTGCGAGAGGTGGCGCGGGAAGCCGGTCAGCTCGCGCGACAGCTCGAGCGCTAAGCGCAGGCGCGGCTCGTCGGGATCGAGGCCGCGCTGGCGGGCGAGCTTGGGATCGATGCCGCCATCGCTCCAGCCCCAGATGCCGCTCGAGAGCGCGCTCACCACGTCCTCCGAGAGCGCCATGGCCTTGCCGACCTCGCGGATCGCGCTGCGCGAGCGGTAGTGGATCACGGTCGCGGCGATGCCGGCATGCTCGCGGCCGTATTTCTCGTAGACGTACTGGATGACCTCCTCGCGCCGCTCGTGCTCGAAATCGACGTCGATGTCGGGCGGCTCGTTGCGCTCGGCGGAGACGAAGCGCTCGAACAGCAGGTCGAACTTGTCGGGGTCGACCTCGGTGATGCCGAGGCAGAAGCAGACCGAGGAGTTGGCGGCCGAGCCGCGGCCCTGGCAGAGAATGCCCTCGCTGCGGGCGTAGCACACGATGTCGTGCACGGTCAGGAAGTAGGGCGCGTAGCGCAGCTCGCCGATCAGCGCGAGCTCATGATCGAGCAGCCGCGAGACCCGCTCCGGCACGCCGCCGGGATAGCGACGGTTCGCTCCCTCGCGGGCCAGCTGCTCGAGCCTGGTCTGCGGCGTCATGCCGTCCGGCACCGGATCGATCGGATAGTCGTAGCGCAGCTCGTCGAGCGAGAAGCGGCAGGCGTCCGCAATCTCGAGCGTGCGGACAAGCGCCTCGGGATGGTCGCGGAACAGCCGCGCCATCTCGTAGGCGGGCTTCAGGTGGCGCTCGGCGTTGGCGGCGAGGCGAAAGCCGGCCTGGTCGATCGTGCAGTGCTCGCGGATGCAGGTCAGCACATCCTGCAGCGGCCGCCGCTCGGGGCCGTGGTAGAGCACGTCGTTGGTCGCGACCAGCGGCGTGCCCGCACGGATTGCCAGGGCGGCGAGCGCATCGATCCGCGCCCGATCGTCGCCCTGAAACAGGTGCTGCGCGGCGAGATAGACTTTTGGACCGCCTCGTAAACTCTCGAGAAAAGCCTGAAAGCTCTCGTCCGGCCGATCGGGCGGCAGGGTGACCAGGATCTGGCCCTCGCCATAGGCCAGCACGTCGTCCGGGAATAGCGTGCACTGGCCTTTGGTGGTGCGCCGCTGGCCCAGCGAGATCAGCTGCGAGAGGCGGCCATAGGCGGCGCGGTCGGTCGGGAAGCAGAGCAGCGAGCGGGTCGGCTGGCCTTGCGGCTGGAGATCGAGGCGGGCGCCGACGACGTAGCGGATGCCGACCTCCTTGGCCGCGATATGGCCGCGCACGACGCCGGCGAGCGTGTTGCGATCGGTCAGCGCGAGCGCGTGATGGCCGAGCTCCCCCGCGCGCAGCACCAGCTCCTCCGGATGCGAGCCGCCGCGCAGGAAGCTGAAGTTGCTCGTGACCTGCAGCTCGGCATACGCCGTCATGGCGTGCCTCAGGCGAACAGGCCGTGCAGGTACCAGCGCGGCATGGCGGCCTCGGCCAGGTACAGGCCCTCGCGGAACAGCCAGAAGCGGCCGCCCTGAGTGTCCTCGACCGCGAAATAGTCGCGCGTCGCGGCGTCCTGGCCGACATCGGGATCGCGCCACCATTCGGGGGCCAGCCGTTCCGGCCCGCGCACCCGGGCGACCTTGTGCAGCGCGCGCCGCCAGCGGAACAGCACGGGCGGATCGTCGGGCAGGGGCGCCATCGCCTCGATCGGCTCGGGCCGGGCCAGGAGGCGCAAAGGCCGGGCCGGCGCAGCGACCAGAGCCTGCGCGGCCTGCGCCTCGGGTCGGCTTCGCGCAAGCGAGAAGGGCGCTGTCTTGCGCTGGGCCCGCTCGGGAACATGGCTGGCGTGCGGCACCAGCTGGACCACCGCCTGGCTGCCGAGCCGGTTGCTCAGGCGGTCGACCAGCGGCGCCAGGGCCGGGAAGGGGTTGGGGCCCCTCTCCCCAACAGGCCCTGGCGCCAGATCGCGCACCTGGTCGAGATCGCCCGCCCCCATGGCGCGCCAGGCGAGCGGCTCCGGCAACAGCGGCTCGACCACGGCCGCCTCGAGAACTGCACGCTCGATGCCGAAGCCGGGATCGATCCGCTCGAGCTTCTCCTCGAGCAGGCGGGCGAGCTGGCGGGGATCGCGGCACGGCCGGCTGGTGCCGATCGCGACGCCATCGGTGCTGTTGTCGACCCGATAGAAGGCCAGGACCAGGCGCCTTGCCCCGCAGCTCGCCGCCTCGAGACCGCAGCAGAGCGGCTGCAGCAGCTTTTTGGTCACGGGCAGCAGGGCCTCGCGCTGCAGGATCGGCTCGACGAACCCGAGCTGGGCGCGATGCGCCGGCAGGGGCGTGCGCGGCGAGATCGGCTCCTCGGCGGCGCCCAGCGCCTGGTCGAGCCGAGTGGTGAGATTGTCGCCGAAGCGCGCCACCAGCGCCTGGCGCGGCAGGGGGTAGAGGATCTCGATCCGCGCGAGGCCCAGCCGCTCGAGCATCCGGGCCTCCTCGGGTGCCAGGCGCAGCGCCGCGACCGGCAGAGGTCCCAGCGCCGCCCGGCTGCCGCCCGGCTGGACGATCGCGGCCTCGTCCGCGCCGAAGCGCGCGAGCGCCCAGGCGGCGCCCGGGCTGTCGGCGATCGCGGCGCGCGCAGCAAAGCCGCGCCGCTCGAGATGCGCCAGCAGATCCCGGCGCAGCGCCGCCTCGCCGCCGAACAGATGGGCGCAGCCGGTGATGTCGAGCCAGAGCGCGCCGCCCGAGCAGTCCTGCGTCCGGTCGATCGCGACGTAAGGAGTGTAGCGCTCGCACCAGGCGGCCAGACGCTCCAAAAGCTCCGCGTCGGCCGCCGGCGCCGTCGGATACACCGCCAGCCGCGGCAGCATCGCCCGCGCATCGGTCAGCATCATGCCGACGCGCAGGCCCGCGCGCGCCGCCAGCGGGCAGACGGCGGCGAGCCTCTGCGCGCCGCGCTCGGCGGCGAAGGTCGCGATCGGGCCGGTGGTCTCAGGCCGATTTTGCCCGTTTCTGGACCGGATTCTGGGCGCGATCCGGTCGGTCGCCAGGTTCGGCAGCCAGAGCGAGAGCACCCGTGATCTCATGGAAACCTCCCTCACGCCAGGCGATTGCCCAGGCGCCGGTGCGGCCGCCGCGGCAGCGGATCAGCTCGACCTGCCAGCGCGGCGGCTGCCATGCGCGCGGCGCTGCGTCGGGATCTGCCGCAGCGGGCAGCGGCGTGATCCGCCAGCGGGTCGTCGCCGCGCTCGGCGCCTCGCATGCCGCCAGCGGGCGCAGCAGGAAGGCGGTCACGCCCTTGGCCTCGGCGGCGAGCTGCAGCCGCCGGCTCTGGGTCAGGGTCAGGCGATCGACCTCGGCCAGCGCGGCGGTCAGGCCCGGGCTGCGCAGCGCTTCCTCGAGCGCCCAGAGACGCGCGTCGCGGGGACCGGCGCGCACCACGATCAGGCGCCCGGGCGGCAGCCCCTGCGCGGCAAGCCCCGGCGCATACAGGTCGTCCCGCGGCCCGATCCAGGCCGCATGGCCGTCGGCCGCAAGGCGCCCGAGCAGGGCCGCGGCGAAGCCCGTGGCCGCCGCGCGATCCGGCGCGCCGCACAGCTCGTGCAGGCAGCCGCGCGCGAGACCGCCGCCGGGCAGCACCTGGTCGACCGCGGCCAGCCCTAGCGGCAGGACCGGCCGGCCGCCCGGAGGGTGATCGAGCCGGGCAAGCCTGGCGCGCAGCCGGTCCAGCAGTCTCTGTTTGGCGGTTTGCGACATCGGCACGAGGCATCGAACGATCTGTTCGGTCCCGACAATGTTCTTGTTTTGTTCTAGAAAGCGGCCAGCCCTCTGTCAAGGCGATCGCAGCCTGGATCGCCGTCTCATTCCTGCGGCAACGGCCCGAGGCGTGACCGGGTAGC
>DASUGG010000185.1:0-6933 GCA_036274135.1 Geminicoccaceae bacterium | reverse complement strand
GCGGCTGCTGCTGGCGCTGACGGTGGCGGACATCCGCGCGGTCGGGCCGAACGTCTGGAACGGCTGGAAGGGCCAGCTGCTGCGCGAGCTCTATCACGAGACCGACGCGGCGCTGGCCGGCGGCGACGCGAGCGGCCGGCGCAGCGAGCGCATCGAGGCCGCCAAGGCGGCGCTGACCGATGCCCTCGCCGACTGGCCCAAGGACGAGGTCGCGCGCTTCCTCGAGCGCCACGATCCGCGCTACTGGATCGGCTTCGACCTCGCGGCGCACCGCCGCCATGCCGAGCTGGTGCGCCGCGCCGAAGCGAGCGGCGAGCCGCTCACCATCGATTTCGTGGTCGACCGCTTCCACGCGCGCACCGAGATGGTGGTGTTCGCGCCCGACCATCCGGGCCTGTTCATGCGCGTCGCCGGCGCCCTGGCGCTGAGCGGCGCCTCGATCGTCGACGCCCGGATCTTCACCACCACCGACGGCATGGCGCTGGACAGCTTCGGCATCCAGAACGTCGAGGATCTCGGCGCGGTCGACGATCCCGGCCGGCTGCGGCGGATCCGCAGCAACGTCGCCGACGCGCTCGCCGGCGCGATCCGGCTCGACCAGGCGCTCGAGGGCCGCCGCTCCCTGCCCAAGCGCGCCGACGTGTTCGAGGTCGAGCCGCGGGTGCTGATCGACAACAACGCGAGCCGCACGCTGACCGTGATCGAAGTCAACGGCCGCGACCGTCCGGGCCTGCTGTACGACGTCGCCAGGGGCCTGAAGGACCTCGGCGTCGTGATCGTCAGCGCCCACATCAGCACCTATGGCGAGCGGGTGGTCGACGTGTTCTACGTCAAGGACGTGTTCGGGCTGAAGATCAACCAGGGGCAGAAGCTGCGGCAGATTCAGCGCCGCCTCGCGGCGGCGCTGGGCGCCGCGCCGGCCTCGCCGCCGGACGATGCGGCGGCAGCCCGGAAGGCGGCGCAACGTGGCGGCTGAGCCCGGCGCCGCGCCGGTGGACCAGGCCGCGCATCGCGCCCGCCCGGTTGCGCTGATCCGCTCCTTCGCGACCGTCAGCTCCTACACCATGCTGTCGCGCGTGATGGGCTTCGTGCGCGACGTGATGATTGCGGCGATCCTCGGCGCGGGGCCGCTCGCGGATGCCTTCTTCGTCGCCTTCAAGCTGCCCAATTTCCTGCGCCGGCTGTTCGCCGAGGGCGCCTTCAACGCCGGCTTCGTGCCGCTGTTCGCCGGCACACTCGAGGCGGAGGGCAAGACCGCCGCGCGCGCGTTCGCTGAGCAGGCGCAAGCCGTGCTGCTGGCGATCCTCGTGCCGCTGGTCGTCGTCGCGATCGCGGCGATGCCCTGGCTGATCGTCGTCATGGCGCCCGGCTTCGAGGATGGCGGCGAGCGCTACCAGGCCGCGGTCGAGCTCTCGCGCATCACCTTCGTCTACATCCTGTTCATCTCGCTGGTGGCGCTGCAGAGCGGCGTGCTGAACTCGCTCGGGCGGTTCGCCGCTGCCGCCGCGGCGCCGGTGGTCCTCAATATCTGCCTGATCGGCGCGCTGCTGGTCAGCCTCGCGACCCTCGCCGAGCCGGCCGTGGCGCTCGCCTGGGGCGTCGCCGCCGCGGGGCTCATGCAGTATCTGTGGCTGCGCATCGCGGTGCAGCGGGCCGACATGGCGCTCGGCCTGCGCCGGCCGCGCTGGACACCGGAGATCAGGCGCCTGTTCGGCCTGGTGCTGCCGGGCGTGCTGGGCGCCGGCGTGGCCCAGATCAACCTGCTGGCCGATGTGTTCTTCGCCTCGCTGCTGCCGGCGGGCGCCGTCTCCTACCTGTACTATGCCGATCGGCTGAACCAGTTGCCGCTCGGGGTGATCGGCATCGCGGTCGGCACGGCGCTGCTGCCGCTGCTGGCGCGCCAGATCCGCGCCGGCGAGGTCGAGTCGGCGCTGGCGAGCCAGAACCGGGCGCTGGAGCTCGCGCTGCTGCTGACCCTGCCCTGCGCCGTCGGCCTCGCCGTGCTGAGCCTGCCGATCATGCAGGTGCTGTTCCAGCGCGGCGCGTTCGGCGCCGCCGACGCGGCGGCGACCGCGCAGGTGCTCGCCGCCTATGCGTTCGGCCTTCCCGCCTACGTGCTGGTGAAGGTCCTCGTGCCGGGCTTCTTCGCGCGCAGGGACACCCGCACGCCGGTCAAGATCGCCGTCGTCTGCCTGATCGCCAACCTGGTCTTCATCCTGGCGCTGCTGTGGCCGCTGGCGCAGGTCGGCATCGCGCTGGCGACGGCGCTCGCCGCCTGGCTGAACGCCGGGCTGCTGGGCTTTCGGCTGCACCGCCAGGGCTTCCTGCAGCCTGATGCGCGGCTCCGCCGCCGTCTGCCGAAAATCGTGCTGGCCAGTCTCCTGATGGGGGCGGCGCTCTGGCTGCTGCGGCCCTGGCTGGCGCCGCTGCCGCAGAGCCTGGCCCTGGCCATGCTCGTCCTGCTCGGCGTCGTCGTCTTCGCGGCGCTGGCGCAGTTCAGCGGCGCGATGGCCCTGCGCGAGCTCAAGGCATCGCTGGCCAGGCGCTAGCGCCACGCGGCATCCGGGAACGCACCAGCCTTGACGGCAGGCCGGCCATCGCCATAACTCCGGCAGGCTCGAGATCTCCCGGCGAGGTCTCTGCAATCACTGGGAGTGCGGCCTCAATGGAGGGGCGGATCTTTTCCGGCGTGCAGCCGACGGGCAATCTGCATCTCGGCAACTATCTCGGCGCGATCCGCAACTGGGTCGCGCTGCAGCAGCAGTACGAGTCGATCTTCTGCATCGTCGACATGCATGCCATCACCATGCCGCCCTGGGATCCTGAGGCGCTGCGGGCGCAGACGCGCGAGGTGGCCGCCGCCTACGTCGCCGCCGGCATCGACCCGAAGCGCTGCACGATCTTCGTGCAGAGCCATGTGCCGGCGCATGCGCAGCTCGCCTGGGTGTTCAACTGCGTCGCCGCGGTCGGCTGGCTGAACCGCATGACGCAGTTCAAGGACAAGGCGGGCAAGGACCGCGAGGGCGCCATGGCCGGGCTCTATGTCTACCCGGTGCTGATGGCCGCGGACGTGCTCGCCTACCGGGCGACGCACGTGCCGGTGGGCGAGGATCAGAAGCAGCATCTGGAGCTGATGCGCGATATCGCGGGCGCCTTCAACCGCCGCTACGAGGTCGACTTCTTCCCGCTGCCCGAGCCGCTCATCTTCGGCGCCGCGACCCGCGTCATGAGCCTGCGCGACGGCACCGCCAAGATGAGCAAGTCCGATCCCAGCGACTATGCCCGCATCAATCTCACCGACGATGCCGACACGATCGCCCGTAAGATACGGCGCGCCAAGTCGGACAGCGAGATGGGCCTGAGCTGGGAGCCTGCGCGGCGGCCGGAGGCCGCGAACCTGCTCAACATCTACGCCGCGCTGGCCGACGAGCCGCGCGACGCGGTGATCGGCCGCTTCGCCGCAAGCTCGTTCGCCGACTTCAAGAGCGAGCTGGCCGACCTCGCGGTCGCCAGGCTCGCGCCGATCGCCGGCGAGATGCGCCGCCTGCTGGCAGAGCCCGATCATCTCGACGCGATCCTGCGCGAGGGTGCTGCGCGCGCCGAGGCGATCGCCAGCGAGAACCTGGCGCGCGTCTACGACATCGTCGGCTTTCTGCGACGCTGAGCGGTCAGCGGCCGGGGCGCCGGACGAGGAGGAAGAGGCCGGCCACCACGAGGATCAGCGCCGCCAGCTCGGGCGCGCCGATCGGCTCGGCCAATATCCAGGCCGAGCTCAGCACGCCGACCACCGGCACGGCCATCACGGCCATCGCCGCGACGTTGGCGGGCACCAGGGTGACCATCCGGAAATAGGCGGTCTGGCAGAAGATCATCGCCACGAACACGGCGTAGGCGAGGCCGAGCGCGGCCGGCAAGCTCAAGACCGCGAGATCCGGCAGCGGCTCCCACACCCACCAGCCGATCACGATCGGCGCGCCGCCGATCAGGAGCTGCCAGCCGGTCAGCGCCATCACCGGCATCGGATGCCAGACGAAGCGCTTGATCAGCACGGTGCCGATCGCCCAACTGGCCGCCGCGCCGAGCATCAGCAGCGCGCCGACCGGCGTCGCGCCGACCTGGCCGAAATCCTGCGCCAGCAGCAGGCCGAGCCCGGCCATGCCCAGCGCCAGCGCCAGGATCCGGCGGGAGCCGATCCGCTCGTGCAGCAGCCAGACGCTGAGCAGCGAGGCCCAGATCGGCATGGTGTAGCCGATGATCGCCGCCCGGCCGGAGCCGGTGTAGAGCAGCGCGTAGGCGGAGAGCAGATGCCAGGCCGTGATGTTGAACAGCGCGACCAGGGTCAGCGGCGGCAGGAGCCGCGCGGGAAACGTCACCCGCCCGCCGGTCAGGCCGGCCAGCGCCAGCAGCGCGCCGCCGCCGACCGTCACGCAGAGCGTACGGAAGGTCCAGGGGGGCACCTCCTGCACCGCGAGCTTCATCATCGGCCAGTTGAAGCCCCAGGTAACGGTGAGCGCCGCCAGCAGCGCGATGCCGGACAGTGACCAGATCGCGCCGTCCGGTGCCGGCGGCGCCGGCGCTTGTGGTCGGGGTGAGCGCATCGTTCAGGCGCGCGCCGTCCGCGCGCCCGCCAGACCTGGCCCGGTCATGCGCCCGGTCTCAGAAGTCGCTGCAGCGCCCGTTGCGCTCCCAATCGCCGTAGCGCGTCGGCTCGGGGCCTTTAGGTCCGCCGATCTCCGGGATTTCCGGCATGGTGCCGCCCGCCCCGCCGGCATGGTCGGCCGCCGGTCCTTGCCCGGCGGGGCTTGGCGTGGCGCGCCTGCGTTCGGCCTCCGGCGCCGCTGGCTTGCTGCTCACGGCTATTCCGTCTTGATCTGCTGCAGCGCCACGTCGCGGAATTCCTGCAGGCGCTTTTGCAGCACGTGATCGCTTATCTCGACCGACTTGGTGCCAAGATCGGCGCGGACCTTGGTGAACAGATCGTCGTCACCGGGCGCCTCGAAGTCCGCCATGACGATGTCCTTCGCGTAGTTCTGCGCCGCGTCACCGGAAAGGCCAAGCTGCTCGGCGAGCCACAGCCCGAACATCCGGTTGCCCCGGTTGCGCGCCTTGAACATCAGCTCCTGTTCGTGCTTGTAGCGGCTTTCTTCGGCGCGCTGCCGTTCGTCGAAGCCTGTCATCGGGACCTCGTGGCATGGTCGGGTGGGGCTATTCCCGTCTATATAGCGGGAGCAGAGCGAGCCGGCCAGTCGCCCGGCACGGGAATCGGAGCCGAGATGTGCACCGTCGTCCTTCTGCGCCGTCCGCGGGCGCCCTGGCCCCTGCTGCTGGCCGCCAACCGCGACGAGCTGCGCTCGCGGCCGTGGCGGCCGCCGGCGCGGCATTGGCCGGATCGCCCGGAGGTGGTCGCCGGGCTCGACGTCCAGGCCGGCGGCAGCTGGCTCGGCGTCAACGACGACGGCGTGGTGGCGGCGGTGCTCAACCGGGTCGGCAGCCTTGGCCCTGCGATCGGCAAGAGGTCGCGGGGCGAGCTGGTGCTCGAGGCCCTGGACCATGCCGACGCCGCGACCGCGGCGAGCGCGCTGACGGATCTGAATCCCGAGGCGTACCGGCCGTTCAACCTGCTGGTCGCCGATCGCCGCGACGCCTTCTGGCTGCGCCATGCCGGCGGGCTGCCGCGTTTCGGCTACCGCGACCGCAGCGGCGCCTGGCAGGAGGTCGATGCGCCATGGCTGCCGCGCGGCGAGGGCAGGAGCGAGGTGAGCGCGCCGGCGGTCGAGTGCACGCCGCTGCCGGAAGGCTGCTCGATGCTGACCGCGCGCGACCTGAACGATGCCACCTCGCCGCGCGTGCGCGCTTTCCTGCCGCGCTTCCAGCAGGCGGCGCCGCCCGACCCTGGCGTCGACGACTGGCAAGCCTGGATCGGGCTGCTCGGCCGGCGCGCCGACCCTGGCGCCGCGCCCGGCGACGGCATGACCATCGAGACGGAGGGCGATTTCGGCACCGTGTGCAGCAGCCTGATCGCCCTGCCGGCGCGCGGCGCGCCGATCATGAAGTTTGCGGCCGGCCCGCCCGATCGGACGCCCTTCGAGAGGGTCGCCCTCTAGTGCGCTCAGGCGCTGTAGTGGCCGAGCAGGCCGAGCAAGCCGATCAGGATTAGATAGATCGCGACGATGTAGTTCAAAAGGCGCGGCACAATCAGGATCAGGATGCCGGCGATCAGCGCGACCAGGGGCGGCAGGACGACGATCTCCACAGCGATTCCTCCAGGCTTGTTGCGAGCGCGCGGCGAGGGTCCGACAGCCGCCCTGCGCTGTCAATCCAGCGGCGACCAGCCGCCGACGGCTCCTACCGGTTGCCTGCGCGGGTCATTTGTTGTTGGTTGCGGCGCCGAAGCCGAGTGGATCGACCATGTTGCAGCATCGACGCCGCCGAAAGGAGCACAGGCCATCGCCTGGCGAGCCGCCGGGGAGCCTGTCGCCCGCCCCGCATGCGCATCCGACCCGCCTGCATCTCGTCGCCTTTGACAAGGACCGGCTGATCCAGCAGCAGAGCGAGAGCGTGACGGAGATCGAGGAGCGGGCGCGCGGCGTCGCGAAGGTCTGGATCGACGTCGAGGGCCTGCGGGACGTCGAGACGATCCGGGCGCTCGGCCAGCGCTACGACCTGCATCCGCTCACCCTCGAGGACATCGTCCAGGTCGTGCAGCGGCCCAAGGTGGACGTCTACGAGGGCTATCTGTTCGTGGTCCTGCGCCTGCCGCGCCTCGGGAACGGGCTGCTCACCGAGCAGGTTGCGATCGTGCTCGGCGGCGACTTCGTGCTGACCTTCGGCGAGCGCACGATCGAGTGCTTCGAGGCGGTGCGCCGCCGCCTGACCCACAGCCACAGCCGGATGCGAAGCCGCGGTGTCGACTATCTCGCCTACGCCCTGATC
>DASUGG010000184.1:0-11862 GCA_036274135.1 Geminicoccaceae bacterium | reverse complement strand
AAGGCGGATCTGCGGCTGGTAGTGCAGGCCGAACTCGTGCCCGGCGATGGCGCGGCGCAGCTCGGCCTCGAGCTCCTTGCGGTGCTCGATCTGCCGCTTCATCGCCTCGACGAAGAAGCTGTAGGTGTTGCGGCCGTTCGCCTTGGCGCGATAGAGCGCGATGTCGGCGTTGCGCAGCAGCTGGTCGGGATCGGTGTCGTCGTCGGGGAAGATCGTGATGCCGATGCTGGTGCCGGTGTGCACCTCGTGGCCCTGGCAGCTGATCGGCTCGAGCAGGCGGGCGATGATGCGCTGCGCGACGTGGCCGGCGTCGATCGGCCGGTCGAGGCCGGTCAGGATGATCGCGAACTCGTCGCCGCCGATCCGCGCGACCGTGTCGGTGTCGTGCACGACGCTCTGCAGCCGGCGGGCGCAGGCGCGCAGCAAGGTGTCGCCGGCGGCGTGGCCGAGGGTGTCGTTGATGTCCTTGAAGTGATCCAGATCGAGCTGCAGCACGGCCATCGGCCGGCCGTCGCGGCGGGCCTGCGCGATCGCCCGGCCGAGACGGTCGAAGAACAGCGAGCGGTTGGGCAGCTCGGTCAGGGAATCGTGATGCGCCAGGCGCCGGATCTGGTCCTCGTTGCGCTTGCGCGCCGAGATGTCGCGCATCGCGACGACGCGGGCGAGCCGGCTGCCGTAGCGCAGCGACTTGCCGCGCAGCTCGGCCGGAAAGGTCGAGCCGTCCTTGCGGCGCATGACCAGCTCATAGGGCTGCTCGGTCTGCTCCGTCGCGTCGCGCCGCGGCTGAAAGCGCTCGGCCGCCTCGGTCTGGCTCGCCGGCGACACCAGCCGCCAGAGCTCGATTCCGGCGATCTCGTCATAAGCGTAGCCGAACAGCTCAAGGAAGGCCTGGTTGGCGTCGACGATCTTCTCGTAGTCGTGCACCACGATGGCCTCGAAAGCGGCGTCGGCGAGGGCGCGAAAGCGCTCCTCGCTCTCGCGCAACGCGGCCTCACGCCGCTTCAGCTCGGTGATGTCGACCCGCAGCGCCGCGACCCAGCCGTTGCGCAGTCGATGCCGGCTGGTCGCGACCCAGCGATCGCCCGCGAGCCGCTTCTCGACGAGGCGGCCGTCGGCCGCGGCGTGGCTGTCGAGCCATCGCCGCACCCAGGCGTCGCGATCGGCGACGTCGCAGAAGGCATCGCCCTCGAGCGAGCGGCGGACCAGGGTCTCATGGGCGACGCCGGGAACGACCGGGCCCTCGCCGGGCAGATCGCCGTATTTGCCGTTGCACATGTGCAGGCGGGCGTCGGGGTCGTAGATCGCGAAGCCGTGGTCGAGCGCCTCGAGCGCGTCCGCGAGCAGCTGATGCTGCGCGCGCGGCGACAGCGCTTCCCAATCCGAGGCGCCGGGTTGCGCCGGCCCGGCGTCCTGGGGCTCGGACGCCGCCGCGCGGCGACCCTGGACGGGCGATGCGGGCGGCGCATCGCCGGCCGGCGCCGCTTCGATCGGGCAGAGAACCGCCAGGCCGCCGCACGGCATGCCGTCGTCGCTCAGGGGCTGCCAGCGCACCTCGATGGCGCGGCGGTCGCCGCCGGCGGGCTCGAGGCGGACATGCGAGGTCGCGGACGTGCCCGCCAGGGTCGCGGCGAGCGGCCGGCCGCCGTCGGCGCCCGCAAGCCACGGCGCCTTGCGCGCCAGGGTCCGCCCGATCATCTCCTTGGCCGCAAGCCCCGTCAGCGCCGTCGCGGCCGGGCTCCAGACCGTGATCCGACCGGCCCGATCGAACGCGACCACCCCGTCCCGGCTGACGGCCACGAGCGCCGCGGCGATATCGCGCGCGGCGGGTCCGGCCCTTCGCCTCTGCACCGAAGTGCGCTGTCCGTTCGTCGCCATCGCCGGCGAATGTCGGGCAGCGAGCCTAAGATTTCCTTGCCAGGGGCGTTCCGCTTCGCGGCGACGAGAACTTGACTTCGATAGAACGTTTCCGGCAAGCAGCAGGCGAGAGCATCAACCGCAGCGTCAGGTGTCGGTCACCCGGATCGAGGCGGTGCGGGACAGGGGGGAGGAATTGCCTATGTCGCAGCTATCCACCACGCTGAGCTGCCGGCTGCTGTGCGCCTGCGGCTGCGCCTACTACATCGACCCGGTCACCGGGCGCTACGCGCCGGCGCCGGGCGACCGGTTCGGACCGGCGATCGGCTATGCGACGACGCCCACGCCGATCAGCGGCGGCGACGACGGCATCGACGCCTGCCTGGTCGGCGAGAACGCCGATGGCATCGTCGTCGCCTTTCGCGACACCCTGCCGCTCTCGTGGCAGTCGTGGCCCACCGTGCTCGACTGGCTGCAGGATCTGTTCTGCGAGCCGGAAAGCCGCCCGAACCTGCCGGGCAAGGTGCACACCGGCTTCTATGACGCGACCTCCTCGGTCATCACCGAGGTGGCGGCGACGGTGAAGAGCCTGAACCCCACGGGCACCAGGCCGGTCTACGTCACCGGCCACAGCCTGGGCGGCGCGATGGCGGCGCTCGGCGCCTGGCTGCTGCAGGCCGCCTCCGGCATCAAGGTCGCGCAGGTGGTGACCTTCGCCGCGCCCAAGCCCGGCGACGGCGATTTCCAGGCCGCCTACCAGAAGGCCTTCACCAATCACCTCCGCTACGAGAACTACGACGATCTGGTGCCGCTGTTGCCGCCGGCCGACGAGTTCATCAAGCTGGTCGCCGAGATTCCGCTGATCGGCGAGCTGTTCAAGCAGGCGAAGAGCTGGAACTACCAGACGGTCGGCGCGCTCAGCTACATCGAGAACGCCGCGGACGGCTACAAGGTGGTGTCCGATTCGGACGGCCTGATGGCGGAAAGGCTGGGGAACGTCGTGATCGAGCTCGGCGAGGACATCTACAACGAGAATTTCTCGTCGTTCGGCAATGCGCACAGCGTCTTGTGCGGCTATGGCTACATGAGCGGCACCTGCCCCGCGGCGGTCTGCCAGGGAGCGCAGGCGGCCTGAGGCAGGCGGCGAGACGGTGGCCGCAGGGCCAGAAAGCCGAAAAGCCCCCCGGGGTCTCCCCGGGAGGCTTCGCTTGGCAACGCCAGGCTAGCTGGTGAGCTGCAGGTTCTCGGCCGCGGTCTTGCCGTTCTGGCCCCGCACGAGATCGTACTGGACCCGCTGACCCTCTTGCAGGCCGGCTTGCCCCGCCCGCTCCACCGCGGAGATGTGGACGAACGCGTCGGCGCCGCCGTCATCGGGCTGGATGAAGCCATAGCCCTTGGTGGCGTTGAACCACTTCACAGTTCCGGTCTTCAAAAACGTACCTCATGTTCAAGTGCGCGCCGGGCAACACGCAACGACGCGAGACAGTCTCGACTTGTTTTCTTGGAGAGCAGCGAGCCGCACCAGCGTGCGAAGCTACGACCAGCAACATTGGAAACTGACTTGCTGCCTACATAGTGCCGGTTTGCGGCGAGCACAAGCCCTTCCGACGACAATCTGCTCAAGCTCCCGGAGCGGGCGGCGCGCCCGGGATGGCGTCCCTGCGGAAGGGCAGCGTGCCGTCCTCTTCCAGCCGGTTGATCAGGTCGACCTCCCAGTCGAGATAGGCCTGCATCGCCTCCTCGACATTGGCGGTGCAGTCATAGGCGCGCAGGTGGGCATCGACCGGCTTCGGCTCGAGACCGTCCTCGCCGGCGACCAGCGGCAGGCCGGCGGCGCGCCAGGCCTGATTGCCGCCGGCCAGCACGCGGACCTCCGCCTCGCCGAGGCCTTCCGCCTCCGCGGCCGCATAGCGGGCCAGCAGGCCGTCGTCCGAGGTCAGCGTCAGGAGGTCGTGCGCCGGCAAGGCCGGGATCAGCTCGGCGAGCCGGGTGCGCACGCCATGCCGCGCGCCGGCGATGTGGCCGGCGCGAAACTCGACGCTGCGCGTCAGGTCGACGAGCTGCGTGCGGCCGCCGGCCAGCGCATCGCGCAGCGCCTGCGGCGCGATCTCGCGGTAGCGCAGCGCCGCCAGACCCAGCGCGCGCTCGGGCGCGGGCCCGGTCTCCAGCGGCCCGCCCGCAAGACCGCCCTCGAGCACGGCGACTTCGTGCAGCCCCATCTGCCGCAGCCACGACGCCGTCATGGCGGCGCGCACGCCGTCCTCGTCGACCAGCACCAGGCGCGCCCGCAGCGTGCCGACATAGCGGTCGGTCGCCTGCACCAGCTGGCCGCCCGGCGCCGAGATCGAGCCCGGCAGGTGCCCCGCCAGGAACTCCTCGGGCGCGCGCACATCGAGGAGGTAGGTCGTGCGGCCCGGCTCCGCCTGTCCGGCTTGCAGCGTGGCGCGGTCGATCCGCGACACGCCGAAGCGGGCGCCCACCGCCTGCGCGCGGCGGCGCGCGTCCTCGGCCCCGGCGGGCGGCACCTCGGGCAGGTAGCGGCTCTGGCCGTGATCGAGGGCGAGGCCGGCGAGATGCCAGCCCATCGTGCCGTTGCGCAGCGCGACGACCCGGTTGGGGATGCCGGCGTTGATCAGCGACTGCGCGCCCATGATCGAGCGCGTCCGGCCGGCGCAGTTGACCACCACGAGCGTGGCGGGATCGGGCGCCAGCGCGCCGATGCGCCAGACCAACTCGCCGCCCGGGACGCAGGTCGCCGTCGGGATGCTCATGACGCGGAACTCGTCCAGCGGCCGGCTGTCGACCACGACCAGGTTCTCGCCGGCGTCGATCTTGGCCTTCAACTCCTGCGGCGAGATCGACGGGGTGCCGTAGCGGTGCTCGACCACCTCGCCGAACGCCTTGCTCGGCACGTTGACGCCGCTGAAGGTGGCATGGCCGGCGGCCTGCCAGGCGGCGACGCCGCCCTCGAGCACGGCGACGTCGCTGTAGCCGTGTGCCTCGAGGATGCCGGCGGCGCGCGCCGCGAGGCCTTCGCCGGCGCCGTCGCACAGCACGATGCGGGTCGTGCGCCTGGGCACGAGCCAGGCGGCGCGCGGCTCCAGCCGGCTCAGCGGCAGATGGATCGCGAGCAGAATGTGCTGCGGCCCGAAATCCGCCTCCTCGCGCACGTCGAGGAGCGCGATCTCCTCGCCATCCAGCAGCGCCGCGCGCAGGGCATCGGCGCCGATCGCGGCGCTCATGCCCGCGCCCTTTGCACGGTGGCGCTCTCCACCACGACCGCCGTCCCCTTCTCGAGATCGAACTTCAGGCGCGGTACGTGCTCGAGGTCGGCGCCGGTGACGCGCACGAAGCGGGCATCCTCGCCGTAGGCGATCGAGTGGACGGCGCCGACGTCGTAGAGGCCAGCGTGCCCCGGCTCGAGCCGGTAGCGGCGCGCCACCTCGATCTTGGCGGCGCCCGGCCCGCTGCCGCCGTCCAGGCGGCGGTATTCCGTCATGTCGGTGTAGGCGGTCGCCTGGCCGTAGATCGCCCAGGAGCTGCCGTGGTCGTGCGGCGGCGAGGCGCTCGGCTCGTGGTTGATGTGGGCGAGCACGCAGAAGCCGAGCTCCGGATCGCGATGCAGCAGGTGCACGCCGAGGTTCGCATCGGGCCCGCAATGCTCGGCGATGAACGCCTTCTCGGCCAGCAGGCGCTCGAGATTGCGGCGGATCTGCTCCTTGCCGCCGGGCCCGGGATCGGCACGCAGGCTCGCGGCGCTGTCCCGGCAAAAGGCATTCAGCGTGTACGGCATCTCGACCTCCTCAGCTGCACGGGCGCCGCGCAGGTTAGCGCCCGCGGCGGCGGCCGCCAGCCCAAAAGTGGCGGCCTGCGGCACTTTTGGCCTATCTGGCCGGCTCGTGCGCCTTGGGCCAGTAGCTGCCGAAGCACCAGACATAGCCCTCCGGGTCGCGGCAGATGAATTCGCGGCTGCCGTAGTCGGTGTCGGTGAGGTCCATCAGGATCCTGGCGCCCGCCGCCTTGGCGCGCGCATAGAGGCCGTCCGGGTCGTCGAGGGCGATGTAGATCGCCTGACCGTTCCCGCCCTCGGCGTCGGGACCGATCGGTGCGCCGACCATGGCGCCGAACCGGTCGTCGCGCGCCGAGCCCAGCATGATCATCGCCGAGCCCAGGGAGAGCTCGGCATGCGCGATCGTGCCGTCCGGCGCGGGGTAGACCACGTGCTCGGCGAAGCCGAACGCTCTGCAAAGCCACGCGATCATGGCCGGGGCATCGCGATAGCGCAGCGTCGGATAGATGCGGCCGGGCTCGACCGGTGTCTCAGACATCGCTTCCCTCCAGGTTGGGGGTGTTCCGCTCCCCTACGGCGGGCACCGCGCCGCCGTCTTGAAGACTTGTTGCCTCGCCACGCCGCGCGCCGCGCGCGTCAGGCGGCATCCGGCGGGCTGCCGAGCTCCTCCAGCATCTCGCGGTCGCGGATCAAGAGGGTCCGGCCGCGCCGCTGCACCACGCCGCTCGTGACGATCTGGCCGAGCGCGCGCGCCACCGTCTCGCGCGTCGCGCCGACGCGCGAGGCGATGTCCTGCTGGGTCGGCAGCTCGGCGATCCGCCAGGCATTCGCGTCCGCGGGGTCCGGCTCGGCCAGCCGGAGCAGCTCGCGATAGACGCGCGGCACGGCGCCGAGCACGGACAGCTCGGCGATCCGCTGGTCGCCGGTGCGGATGATGCGCGACAGGTGGCGCAGCAGGGCGACCGCCACGGCGGCGTGGCGCTCCAGCAACTCGCCGAACGCCTCGGCCGAGAGCGAGCCGACCGTGCAGTCGGCCACGGCCACCACCGTCGCCGAGCGGGCCTCGCCGTCGATCGCCGCCAGCTCGCCGACATGGCCGCCCGCCTCGACCACCGCATAGGCGATCTCGCGACCGCTCGCCGCGTAGTTGACGACGCGGATTCTGCCCTCGGTGATGAACAGCACGTCGCGGGTCGTGCTGTCGCGATCCAGGATCTGCTCGCCGCCGCGGTAGCGCCGCCAGCGGCAACGCCGCTCGAGCGAGATCAGCTCCGCCGCCGACAACGACGCCAGCAGCCTGATCTCCCCCAGTCGTCCCCGATCCTGCAAGGCCGGCACCCCTCGACGCCGCATCCTAGAGGAGCGGAGGGGCGCGGCCAAGCTCGACGCCTGTCTCAGGAGGTGCCGGCGTCTTCGATCCAGTCCTGCCGCGGCTTGGTGAGCCGGCCGAACAAAAAGTCGCTGACCTGATAGGCCCAGCCGTCGGTGCGCGCTTTGATCGCCGCGGCCTGCTCCTCGGCCGGCACGCCGGTCTCCTCGGGCGCCCCTCCGGCCTCCGCGGCCTGGGCACCGACGGGGGCCGGCTGCCCGGCCTCGGGCTGTTCGACTGCGGCGGCCTGCCCTTCGGCCTGCTGCGCGGCCGGCGCGCCCGCCGGCTGCTCCGTCTGTGCGCCGGCGGCGGTCGGCTGCACGTCCGCCGGCTGCTCGACGACCGCGGACTCCACGCGCAGCCAATGCTGGTCGTCCAGCGAGGCGAGATGCAGCGTCAGCGCGAGGCCGTCGAAGGTCGTGACGTGGACGGTGCTCTCCTGCTCGGGCCAGTCGATCTCGCTCGCAGGCCGGACATCCTCGAGCCGCACGCTCGCCAGCGCGCCGGGCAGCTGCTTGAGATTGGCGTCCTTCTTGAGCGCCTCGCCCTCGGCGAGCCCTTCCAGGCGCAGATCGGCGCCCGGCGCGTCGCGCAGCACGGCGTAGGCCTCGCCGGCGGCCGGGCTGATCTCCAGGCGCCGCACCTTGTCACCGTCGAGCGCGACGATGTCCGCCGCGAGCCAGTCCTGCACCTGGTCCTCGACGTCGACGCCGCCGCTGGCGAGCCAGCTCTGCGCCTCGCCGGGACGGCGCAGATAGATGCCGGACGGCTCGGTCCCCGTCAGCCGCTGGCGCCGCTTGCCGAGGATCGCCTCGGCCAGCAGCGTGCCGTCGGCATCCTCGAGGCGCACCAGGCGCGACTTGGCATCCTTGCCGACGTCCTCGACCTCCAGCCTCGCATAGCGCTCGGGCCGGCTGGTCTTGGCCTCGATCAGGCGCATGTCGGCCAGCGGGAAGACCAGCTGGCGCAGCTTGTCCGTGGCGATCGGATAATCGTGGCGCTCGGGCGTCGACCAACCGCCGTCGCTGCCGCGGGCCAGGGTGAAGGCGCCCGACGGCGTCGTGATCACGACCTTGGCGACGGCGTCCGGCCGCTCGTGCAGCGCCGGAAAGGCGAGCTCGTCGCCGATCCGCGCCGGGCCCGCCGCAGGCTGCTGCAGCGTCACCCAGACCGCGGCAAAGGTCACGATCACGGTCGCGATCGCGAGACCGAGGACGGTTCTCGGCGTCATGGCAGGCTCTCCGTCATAGGCTTGCGCATGCCTCAGGTCCCGTGCCGCAGGTCGGCGCCGTGCGCGTGCGCGAACCGCGCGGCGCGGAACCGGCGCACCAGCGCCAGCCCGACCGCGAACACGGCGACGAGGATCGGCACGGTCCAGATGTTCAGCACCTTGACGCGGGTCGCGAGGCTCTCGACGTCCTGCCGCAGCGAGCGCTGCACCCCGCGCAGCTCCTGGCGCAGGCCGATCATCTCGGCGCGGAAGTCGTCGATCTCGGCCTGCTGCTCGGAGGTCATGATGACGCCGCTGCTCTGCTCCTCCTTCTGCAGCGCCGCGATCTTGTCCTGGGTGTCCTTGATCTTGCCGAGCAGCTCCTGCTCCTTGGCGCGGAACTTGATCTCGGCGTCCTGGGTCATCGCCTCGACCACCTCGAACGGCCGCACGCTGAGGCCGCGGCCGCGCAGGCCGATCAGGCCCTGGCTGCCGTGCAGGCTGTCGAGCGCGTTGATCGCGAGATCGCCGTTGTTGGCGATCGGCACGGCGATGTCGCGGCCGAGCAGGCTCTGCTGCCGCACCCAGGTGTGGTCCGACAGAAGGTCGGTGTCGGCGACCAGGATCAGGTTGAGCGGCGCCTTCGCCTTGGCGAGGTGCTCCTTGGCCAGCTCCGCGTTGGCGCCCTCGGGCGGGCCGTCGGGAAAGGCGCTGTCGACCGGCCCGGTGATCCGCGCCGCCATGGTGAGCGCCTCGCCGGTCGGCGCGAAATCGGCGATCAGCGCCGCCGGGTCGGGCGCGAACCGCAGCTTCTGGTCGTCGATCGCCATCACCTGCGGGCTCGAGACGATCAGCGGCTCGAGCGTCGTCGTCGCGCCCTCGGTCGGCGAGATCGCCCCCGCCGAGTTCAGCGTGACGCGCTCGAGGTCGGCCGTGACGACGTCGCCGCGCGCCAGGTTGGCCTCACCGAGCGCCAGCCAGGGCAGGTACTGGATGACCGCCTGGCGGCCGTTGACCCTGGCGGTGACCCGCTGCGCCGCCATGGCGTCGCCGACCACCTCGTGCGGCGCGATGCTGACGCCCCACGACGTCAGCAGCGGCGCCATGGCGCCGATCGCGTCGCCCTCGCCGCCGGCCGCAGGGCTGGCGCCCGCCATGGCCTCCGAGAACGGGTCGATGAACGCCAGGACGTGACCGCCGCGCATGACGTACTGGTCGATCGCGTAGCGGGTCGCGTCGTCGAGATGCTCGGGCTGCGCCAGCATCACGATGTCGACGTCGTCGTCGATGCGGTCGCGCTTGCCGCCGAGGAAGCGCACGTCGAAGAACTGGAACATCGAGTCGAGCACCAGCCACGGCCTGCCCTGGTCGAACTGGTTGAACTGATTGAACTGGCCGCCCATCAGCGGCAGATCGCCGAGCACCGCGACGACCGGCTTCTCCGGATGCGACAGGTCGTAGATCATCTTGCTGAGGTCGTACTCCAGGAAGTCGCCGCGCTCGGGCGCGAGGTAGGGCAGCACCTGGTCGTCGTCGGTGCTGTTGCGCCCGGACAGGCCGAAATAGGCCAGCGTGCCGTCGTCGTGCACTGGCAGGCCCTGCAGCCCCTCCGCGACGGCGAGGTCCTCCTCGGGCGAGAACGGCTGCGGATCGAGCCGCTCGATCCGGATCTTGCCGTTGGACAGGCGCTGATATTCGGTGAGCAGCTCGTCCACCCGGTTGGCGTAGCTCGCGAAATAGGGGCCGAGCTCGTCGAGGCGCTTGCTGTAGTAGAAGCGCAGGTCGATCGGCTCCTCGATCGAGCGCAGCACCTCCTTGGTGCCGCTGGCGAGGGTGAACAGCCCGTCCTCGGTCAGGTCCAGGCGGGTCGAGCGAAGCAGGCCGCCGGCCAAAAGGTTGATGGCGAGGAACAGGACGATCGCCAGCCCGATGCCGAGCAGCGTCAGGCGGCCGCGGCTTGGCGTGCGCAGCGCCATGTCAACCTCCCTTCTTGAGCTCGACGAGCGCTGTGTTGACGAACAGGCTGACCGCGATCAGCGAGGCGAACAGGACCAGGGCGCGCGCGTCGATCACGCCCTGCGAGATCGCGTTGAAGGCGGACAGCAGGCTGAGGCTGGCGATGGTCTCGATCAGGCTGTCGGGCGCCCAGCCCTGGAACAGCGCCTGGACCAGCTCGAGGCCGCTCATCAGGAACAGGAAGCAGACCGCCGCGGCGAGCACGAACGCGACCACCTGATTGCGGGTGAGGGCCGAGACCGCGGCGCTGAGCGCGAGCATGCCGCCGGCCATCAGCCAGCTGCCGATGTAGGAGGCGAGGATCACGCCGTGATCGGGCTCGCCGAGATAGGCGACCGTGAGCCACATCGGAAAGGTCAGCACCAGCGCGATGCCGACGAACAGCCAGGCGGCGAGGAACTTGCCGAGCACCGCGTTCAGGGTGGTCACCGGCAGGGTCATCAGGAACTCGATGGTGCCGGTCTTGCGCTCCTCGGCCCACAGCCGCATGCCCACCGCCGGGACGAGGAACAGATAGAGCCAGGGATGCCAGTCGAAGAACGCCTGCAGGTCGGCGCGGCCGCGCTCCAGCCAGGCGCCGACATAGAAGGTCAGCCCGCCGCTGAGCGCCAGGAAGATGACGATGAAGACGTAGGCGAGCGGCGCGCCGAAATAGGCCGCCAGCTCGCGCCGCGCGATGGTCAGGGTCGCGTGCATCGAAGCCTCCCTAAGCGGCGGTCAGCTCGCGGAACACCTCGTCGAGGCGACCGCGATCGACATAGATCTCGTCGACCGTGATGCCGCCCCGGCGCACCGCGCTGCGCACGGAATCGAGGATCTCGGCGCCGGGCTCGGGGAACGCGATCAGCTCCGCGCTGTCCCGCTCCTGGTGCTCCTCGATGCGGGCGACGCCCTCGAGCTGTGCTAGGGTCGTCTGGGCGAGCACGGCCTGGTCGGCCGGCAGGCGCAGGCCGACCGCGTTGTGATGCGCCGAGCGGGCGAGCAGGTCCGCCGGCGCGGCGTCCGCGACGATGCGCCCCTTGGCGATGATGATGGCGCGCGAGCAGATCGCCTCGACCTCCTCGAGGATGTGGGTCGAGATGATGATCACGCGATCGGTCGCCAGTTCGGCGAGCAGGGTGCGGACCTCGTGCTTCTGGTTCGGGTCGAGGCCGTCGGTCGGCTCGTCGAGGATCAGCACCTCGGGCTCGTGCAGCAGGGCCAGCGCCAGGCCGACCCGTCGCTTGTAGCCCTTCGACAGAGTATCGATCGGCTGACGCACGACGGTCTCCAGATGCAACCGCTCGACCATGGCGCCGATCCGCCGGCGCTTGTCGCCGCTCGAGAAGCGGCGCACGTCGGCGACGAAGCTCAGGATGCTCGCCGGCGTCATCTCGCCGTAGGTCGGCGCGCCCTCGGGCAGGTAGCCGAGCCGCCGCTTCACGTCGAGCGGCCGGCGCGCCACGTCGAAGCCGCAGACCGTGACCCTGCCGCGATCGGGCGGTAGATAGCCCGCGACCATGCGCATGGTGGTCGACTTGCCGGCGCCGTTCGGCCCTAGAAAGCCCAGCATCTCGCCGCGACCGACGCTGAACTCGATGCCGTCGACCGCGGTGATCGGGCCGAAGCTCTTGCTCAGCCCTT
>DASUGG010000183.1:0-7952 GCA_036274135.1 Geminicoccaceae bacterium | reverse complement strand
GCCGGTGCCGCGCGGCCGCGTGCTTGGCGGCTCGTCGTCGATCAACGGCATGATCTACATGCGCGGCCAGGCACGCGACTACGACGGCTGGCGCCAGCAGGGTAACCGCGGCTGGGGCTGGGACGACGTGCTGCCCTACTTCAAGAAATCCGAGGACTATGTGCTCGGGGCCGACGAGATGCATGGCACAGGCGGCGAATGGCGGGTCGAGCAGCAGCGCCTGTCCTGGGAGCTTCTGGACGCCTTTCGCGAGGCGGCCGCGCAGGTGGGCATTCCCAAGATCGACGACTTCAACCGCGGCGACAATGAGGGCTGCGGCTATTTCCAGGTCAACCAGCGCAGGGGCGTGCGCTGGAGCACCGCCAAGGCGTTCCTGCGTCCGGCGCAAAGCCGGGCGAACCTCACGGTGCTCACCGGGGCGCAGGCCTGCGGCATCGTGTTCGAGGGCAGGCGGGCCGTGGCGCTGCGCTTCGTCCAGGGCGGCGCCCGGAAGCTCGCACGGGTCGGGCGCGAGCTGCTCCTGGCGAGCGGCGCTGTCGGCTCGCCGCAGCTCCTGCAGCTCTCGGGCGTGGGGCCTCCGGCGCTGCTGCAGGAGCTGGGCATACCGGTGGTGCACGCGCAGGACGGCGTCGGCGCCAATCTGCAGGACCACCTGCAGATCCGCACCGTGTACAAGGTCAGGCACGTCCGCACCCTGAACGAGCAGGCGAACAGCCTGCTCGGCCGCATCCGGATGGGACTGGAATACGCACTGTTCCGGCGTGGGCCGCTGACCATGGCGCCGAGCCAGCTCGGCGCCTTCGCGAAGTCGGATCCGGCGCGCGACACCCCGGACCTCGAGTATCACGTCCAGCCGCTCTCGCTGGACAAGTTCGGCGACCCGCTGCACCCGTTCCCGGCGTTCACCGCCTCGGTCTGCAACCTGCGGCCGCAGAGCCGCGGCACGGTGCGGATCAGGAGCGCCGACCCGGCGGCGCCGCCGGCGATCGCGCCGAACTACCTGGCGGCCGAGGCAGACCGGCTGGTCGCCGCGGCGGCGATCCGCCTCACCCGGCGGATCTGCGCCGCGCCGGCGCTGGCGCGTTTCGAGCCCGAGGAATTTCTGCCGGGCGCGGCGCTCGCGAGCGACGAGGACCTCGCCCGGGCGGCCGGCGACATCGGCACGACCATCTTTCACCCCGTCGGCACCTGCAGGATGGGCCAGGATCCACTGGCCGTGGTCGACGACCGCCTGCGCGTGCGCGGTCTCGGCGGCGTTCGCGTCGTCGACGCCTCGATCATGCCGACCATCACCTCCGGCAACACCAACGCGCCGACCATCATGATCGCCGAGAAGGCTTCGGACATGATCAAGGAAGACGCGCAGAGCTAGAGCGTGCGCCAGTGCTGGCCGTGGCGCGTGGCGCGCAGCGGCAGGTGCGGCGGCGCGCGGTCATCGGGCGGGCGTGCCCCGTCCTCCGCGAGCGCGCGCCAGCTGGAGATGCCCTCCTGGCGGCGCGGACCGAAATGACCCAGAGCCTGTGTCAGCTGCGCCAGGCTCTCCAGATTGTGCACCGGCCGGAAGTCGTCGACATGCTTGATGATCGTCCGCGAGCCGGTCGCGATCGGCGCATAGCCCTCGTAGCGCAGCAGCGGGTTCAGCCAGATCAGCCGCCGGCAGCTCTTGTGCAGGCGCTCGATCTCGCGCTCGAGGCCGGCGCCGGCGTCGCGGTCGAGCCCGTCGGTGATCAGCAGCACGACCGCGCCCTGCGCCAGCACGCGGCGCGACCACACCCGGTTGAACGCGTGCAGGCAGTAACCGATCCGCGTGCCGCCGGACCAGTCCTCGACGCGCTCGCCGACCTTGCGCAGCGCCACGTCGACGTCGCGCTGGCGCAGTTGCCGCGTGATGTTGGTGAGGCGCGTGCCGAACACGAAGGAATGCACCCGGTCGCGATCGTTGGTCACGGTGTGCATGAAGTGCAGCAGCATGCGGGCGTAGCGCTCCATCGAGCCCGAGATGTCGCAGAGGATCACCAGGGGCGGGTGACGGCGCAGGCGGCGCTTGCGGGCGATGTCGATCATCGCGCCGCCGCCGCGCAGCGAGCGGCGCAGGGTGCGGCGCAGGTCGACCCGGCGGCCGCGCGGCTCGGGCCGGAAGCGGCGCGTCGGCACGGCGCGGATCGGCAGCCGCATGTCGCGGATCAGGGCCCGGGCGCGGGTGATCTCCTCCGCCGACATCTCCTCGAAATCCTTGTGCTGCAGCACCTCGCCCGGCGAGAAGGTCAGCGTCGCGTCGAGCTCGACGGTCTCCTCCTCGGCCTCGCCCTGGCCCGGCTGCCGCTCGGGGCCGAGCGCTTCCGCCAGGCGGCGCGCCAGCTCGGCGCCGCCCGGCGCCTCGCCGGTCTCGATCTGCGGCAGCAGCAGCTGCATCGCCCGCTCGAGCAGGTCCGGCTTGCGCCAGAAGATGTGGAAGGCCTGGTCGAACAGCTCGCGCTGGTCGCGCCGGTTGACGAACACCGCGTGCAGCGTCCAGTAGAAATCGCGCCGGTCGCCGACGCCGATCGCCTCGACGGCGCGGATCGCGTCCAGGACCTTGCCGGGGCCGACCGGCAGCCCTGCCGCCCGCAGCACGCGCGCGAAGTGCATGATGTTGGCGACGAAGCGGCCGGGCGTGAAGGTGGCGCGCGGCTGGGGATCGTGCAAGCGATGCCTCTCATGCTGAAGTGGCCGCACTTTACGCCGCACGGCCCGCCGGGCAAGTGGGGCTGGGGAGCGAAGCTTGCAAGCTGGGTTCCTGTTCACGGACGCGCCGTTCGCCTCGGCGCACGCCTCGACGATCGTCGAGAGCGGCGGCACGCTGCTCGCCGCCTGGTTCGGCGGGCCGCACGAAGGCCACCCCGAGGTCGGCATCTGGCTCGCGCGGCGCGAAGGCGCTAGCTGGTCGGCGCCGGTCGAGGTGGCGCAGGGCCGCGACTCGCGCGGCCGGCGCAGTCCCTGCTGGAACCCGGTGCTGTGCCAGCCGCGCCAGGGCCCGCTGCTGCTGTTCTACAAGGTGGGCCCAAGCCCACGCCGCTGGTGGGGCATGCTGGCGCGCTCCTCCGACGGCGGCCGCAGCTGGTCCGAGCCGGCGCGCCTGCCGCGCGGCATTCTCGGCCCGATCAAGAACAAGCCCGTCGAGCTCGAGGACGGCGCGCTGCTCTGCCCGTCCAGCACGGAATCGCTGATCTGGCGCTGCCATCTGGAGCGGACGGCCGACGGCGGCGCCAGCTGGCAGAGGCTGTCGCTCGCCGCGTCGCGCACCCGCAGCTCGATCCAGCCGAGCATCCTGCGCTTCCCCGACGGCACGATGCAGCTCGTCTGCCGCAGCCGGCAGCGCGCGATCACCACGTGCCGCAGCGCGGACGGGCTGCGCTGGGACCGGATGCGGCCGCTCGATCTGCCGAACCCCGACAGCGGCATCGATGCGCAGGTGCTCGCCGACGGCCGGGCGCTGCTGGTCTACAACCACAGCCGGCGCGGGCGCACGCCGCTGAACCTCGCGCTCTCGCGCGACGGCCGGCGCTGGCAGCCCTCCCTGGTGCTGGAGGACGCGCCCGGTGAATATTCCTATCCGGCGGTCATCCAGGCCGCCGACGGCCTGATCCACATCACCTATACCTGGCAGCGCCGGCGCATCCGCCACGTCGAGCTCGACCCGGCCGAGCTGTGAGCCGGGCCGTCGCCGCCTGGCGGACCGACGGAGTAATTGCCGTCGGCCGCGAAACGTGAAAGCCTTCCACCCACGTGGCAGCGCAGGCATGGACGGTGCGCGGGCGTCGCAGGGAGGGACGTGACGTGTGGCATATGCATGCGCTGCGGATCATCCTGCTCGCCCCGTTTCTGGTGCTGGCCGCGGCGTCGGGCGAGGCGGCGGCGCCGGCCCCCGGGGACGAGGCGGGCCTCAGCGACGCTCGGATCGACCAGCGGATCCAGTTCCTCGAGCAGCGGCTCGACGACAGCCGGACGCACGGCCAGATCTGGTTCTGGAGCTGGCTGACAATCAACGGCGGCAGCATGATCGGCAACGGCGTCGTAGCGGCGACGCGCGGCCAGCACGACGATCGGGTCAATCACGGGACCGGCGCCGCGCTCGGTGCGATCGGCGTCGCGGACCTGTTGCTCCGGCCGCTCGAGGCACGCTACGGCGCCGATCCGGTCCGCGGCCTGCCGCAGGCGACGCGCGCGCAGAAGCTCGCGAAGCTGCGCGCCGCCGAGGATCAGTTGCGGCGCAACGCCGAGCGCGCCGAGCAGCGCAAGCAGGCCGTGCCCTATCTCGGCAACGCGGGGCTGGCTCTGGCCGCCGGCCTGCTGGTCGGCCTGTGGGGCGAGACCGCGACCGGCATTCAGACTGGCATTTCCACCCTGGTCGGCGGGACCCTCAACCTCTGGACCCAGCCGAGCCGCCCGGCACAGGACTGGCAGGACTACCTGGCGATGACCCGCTCACGCGCCGCCGGCGTCGATCTCGACGTCGTGCTGGCCACCTTCGAGGACGGCGGCAAGCTCGACCTTCGCCTGCGCTGGTGAGCGCGCCGCCGGCCGGAACAGGGCTCGACACAGGCCGAACTTGCCGCTCGACGGTCGAGCTGATAGCCTGCCGGGAATTGAGAGAGCGTCGCGGCATAGGGGAGCGACGTCGGGCTCCCGCATCGTTTTCTGGAGGGGCTTATGGACATTCGACGAGCAGCAGGCGGGCGGCAGGATGCACCCCGAGCAGGGGAGCAGCAGGATTGACCCGCGGCGAAGCGACCAGGATCCGTCCGAAGCACGGCCATAGCCAGGTCCAGGCGTCCGCTTTTTAGGACAGCACGTCCGTTGGGTTCCGCGAGTCCGACGACCGTTGGCATCACGGGATGCCGGCTGCCGCTTCCATTGGCGTGGCCCCCGCGCGGGCGCAAGTGAACGTCGAGCCTGCGGCCGGCGCTTGCCGTGCTTGAGGGCGATGCAGTTCCGCCACCGGTCGAAGCGGAGTTCGGGGCGGCGCGGCGAGCCGCGGCAGACGCCGACATGGCTGCCGGAGATTTTCGATGCTGGCTTTCAAGCGGTCTGGATATTTTCCGTGCGCGGGATAACCCTCTACGTGGTGGCGATGGCGCTCGCCGTCATGACGGCTGCCGCCGGCAAATGGCTTTCCGGCACTTATTCGACCGTGCAGATCGTCTTCTTCAGAGTGCTGTTCGCCTTCATTCCATTTTTATGGATTGTCGGTCGGGATCAGAGAACAAGTGTCTTGACGAAGAAGCCGGCCCTGCAGTTGTTGCGGGGACTGTGCATGTTGGCCGGCATGTGCCTGTTTTTTTTATCTCTAAGGTATCTGCCGCTGGCCGATGCGGAGGCCGCGTTCGCGACGGTACCTCTGTTCATGGTCGTGCTCGCCGTGATCTTCCTTCGAGAGCGACTCAGCAGGCGGACCACGACGGCGGTGGTCCTGGGACTCCTCGGCGCCTGGCTGATGTCTCGACCAACTCACGAGTCGATGCGGCCGGAGATCGTCATTCCGCTGGTCGGCGCCGTTTTCGCGGCGGCGGCGGTGGTCTTGACGCGTCAGCTGGCTCGGATCGATGCCAGCAGCACGACATTCTGCTGGGGAAACGCCGTCGTTCTCCTCGGCGCCGCCGGCGGTCTGCCCATCGTCTGGCTCACGCCGACCGCCATGGATCTGGGCGTGATCATCTTCATGGGCGTCGCGGGTGGCTTGAGCACCTATTGCGAGATCGAGGCCTGCCGGTACGCGCCGATCAGGACGCTGGCGCCCTTCGATTACACGACCCTCCTCTGGGCAACGATGCTCGGCTACGCCCTTTGGGGCGATCTTCCGGATGCGTGGACATGGATAGGAGCGTGCGCGATCGTGATCGGCGGCCTGCACGTGATCGCCGCCGCGCAGGGAGAGAAGTTCAGGCCATGAGCCCGCCGCGGCGAGCTCGGCCTTGACCTGCGTGAGGATGCGCGCGGCTTCCTGGTCCTGGATCTCGTCGACGGCTGGCCGCCTTCGGGGCGGCGGCGACGTCCATGTTCGCCTGCGCTGGTGAGCGCGCCGCCCGCCTAGCCGCAGGGCAGCCTCATTCCTCGAACACCACGGCATCGGCCCTGGCGCCGAGCGCCTCGAGATGGCCCTTCAGGTCCTCGACCATCTGCTTGGGGCCGCAGACGTAGAAGTGCTGCCCGAAGTCGGCGACGTGGTCCTGCAGGAACGCGCGGTCGATGCGCCGGCTCTCGAGCGCGGCGGCGCGCTCGTGGGTCACCGTGAACACGCGGCGCAGGCCCTCCATCGCCTCGAACTCGTCGCGCAGGATGATGTCCCGCGCGGTCTTGTTGGAGAACAGGAGCGTGTTGCCGGCGAGCCGGCCGTCCCTGGCGAGCTGGCGCAGGATCGCGATGAACGGCGTCACGCCGGCGCCGCCGGCGATGAAGGTGCCGGAGCCCTTGTACTGGATCGTCCCCCACGGGTCCTCGAGCAGCAGCCCGTCGCCGGCCTGCAGCGTGCCCAGCTGCTCGGTCACGCCGTGATGGTCCGGGTAGATCTTGGTCGTGAACTCGAGGTCCGGCCAGTCGTTGAGCGAGGTGAAGGTGAAGGGCCGCTTCCTCTTCTGCCAACCGGGCCGGTCGATCGAGACCAATGTGGCCTGACCCGGCTCGAAGCGATAGCCCTGCGGCTTTCGCACCGTGAAGCGCCGGACGTCGTGGGTCACCGGCTCGACCTTCAGGATCGGGATGGTGTGCGGCATGACTGCTCCTCCGGGTCACTCGATGGCGTGCCGGACTCGTCGGCAGGCGACGAGGGCGCGCTGCACGATCAGATATCGTAGATCCGATCCAGGAACAGGAACAGGATCGGCAGGGTGAGCACCAGGGCCGCGGCCACCGACGAGGCAGCGGCGGCTGGCTCAGCGGCGCACGCACTTTGCCCTTTTCGGTCGCGCTGCCGGGTGGGCAGGGGCATGCGTATTTGATTGGAGTTAGCATGATCAGGATCGCCATCGGTGGCTGAAGAGTGCGAGAAACAGGCGAGTTTGTAGGGAGAATGCATATAGATATGAATATGCAACCGCTTGACAGCGTGCATGGCGAGGCGATACCCGTGAACCATGGTCGAGCCTCATCAGGACCACGATTCCGAGCTTGCCGCGATCGCCGCAAGCACCGCGGCGCTCTCCAAGTTGGCCGATGCCGAGGCCAGACGCCGCGTGCTGTCCTACGTGCTGGCGCGCTGTCTGCCGGAGTCCGGTCTGGCTTTCGGCGCGTCGACGGCGCCTGCCTCGGGCGCCCCCTCGGCGCTCTCCGTCGTCGAATATACCCAGCGTGAGTTGCCAGGCGTCGCCTGCCTTAGCGAGACCGGTGAATTCCGCATCACCGCACACGACCTCAAGGCGAAAAGCGGGCTGGACGCCGCGGTCCGCCTGGCGCACGTCGCGATCTACGCCTACGAGCGTCTGACCGGACGGCCGCTGTCGTCGCGCAAAGGCCTGACCCCGCTGCTGAAGGCGTGGGGTCTGTACGACGGCAACACGCGCGCCAGGCTCGCCAGGGAACCGGGCATTGTGCGCAGCGGCGACGATCTGTCGCTGGACCGGCAGGCCCGCCAGACCGCCGAGCGGCTGATCGAGGAGTTGCGCCTGGCCGGTCAGCGGGCGGAGAGCGGGCGCGCCAAGGTCGGATCGAAACTGGGCCCGGTGCCGGCCAGCCGGCCAGCTCACTTCGAGAACTGGGACAACTTTGCCAACAAGTGCTCGGTCGGCCTGCATGCGGTCGACCAGGACGGCGTGATCCTTTGGGCGAACGATACCGAACTCGGCATCATGGGGTATGCGGCCGAGGAATACATCGGCCGGTCTGTCGGCGACTTCCACGTCGATCAGGACGTCATCGAGGACATCCGCCGACGGCTGATCAGAGACGAACCGGTCGATGCGTATCCGGCAAGGCTCCGG
>DASUGG010000182.1:0-2419 GCA_036274135.1 Geminicoccaceae bacterium | reverse complement strand
ATCGGCTCGAGCGGCTGCGGCAAGTCCACCCTTCTCAAGATCATGGCCGGGCTGCTGCCGCCGAGCAGCGGCAGCGTCATGCTGGGCGGCCGGCCGGTCACCGGCCCGCGCCGCGACATCGGCATGATGTTCCAGCAGGCGACCCTCTTCCCGTGGCGGACGGCGATCGAGAACGTCGTGCTGCCGATCGAGATCCGCGACGGCAAGCGGGCGGCGCGCGCCAAGCACGACAAGGCCAGCCAGCTCCTCGAGCTGGTCGGGCTCAAGGGGTTCGAGCACGTCTATCCCAACGAGCTGTCGGGCGGCATGGCGCAGCGGGCGGCGATCTGCAGGATGCTGATCACCGAGCCGGCGGTGCTGCTGCTCGACGAGCCGTTCTCGGCCCTGGACGAACTCACCCGCGAGTTCATGAACATGGAGCTGCAGCGGATCTGCATGGGTCGCAACGCCACCGCGTTTCTGGTGACGCATTCGATTCCCGAGGCGGTCATCCTGTCCGACGTGGTGTACGTGATGACCCCGCGCCCCGGCCGCATCGTCGAGGCGGTCGAGGTCGACCTGCCGCGGCCGCGGACGCTCGAGATGCTGACGGCGGCGCATTTCGGCGCGATCGTCGACCGCATCCGCGGCCGCCTCGACAAGGAGGCCTTCATATGAGCACCGCCGACCTCACGCGCAGCCGCCTGGACACCGCACCCGACACCGTCTGGGTCGAGGAAGTCTCCCTGATCGATCGGATCCCGCGCTCGGTCGCGATGATCGGGCTGTTCGTGGCGTTCGTCAGCCTCTGGCAGCTCGTGACGATGGTGGGCGTGGTGTCGCCGATCCTTCTGCCGACGCCGGCGGAGACCGCCCGCGACCTGGTGCTGGTCGGCACCAACCTGCTCAGCGGGCAGTACATGCTGGGCGCCTTGTGGATCACCACCAAGGAGGTGATCTACGGCTTCGCGATCGCCACCGCGATCGGCTTCAGCCTCGGCGTTCTGGTGGGCGAGACCAATTTCGGCGAGCGCGCCGTACTGCCTTATCTGGTCGCCATCGACACCATGCCGAAGATCGCGTTCGCGCCCCTGTTCGTCGCCTGGCTCGGCTTCGACATCGCTTCCAAGGTCGCCCTCGCCGCCTTCATCGCGACCTTCCCGATCGTCGTTGGCACCGCGGCCGGTCTGCACGCCGCCGACGAGAACGCCCGCATGCTGTTCAAGACGATGGGCGCCAGCCGCCTGCAGACGCTGATCAAGATGAAGCTGCCGACCGGCCTGCCGCACCTGTTCACCGGCCTCAAGATCGGCGCGGTGGGCGTCATGGCGGGCGCCATCACCGGCGAGTTCCTGGGCGGCGGCAAGGGCTTCGGCGAGCTGATCCGGGTCGCTGCCTCGCAGCTCAACACGCCGCGGGTGTTCTCCCTGATCCTCTATCTCAGCGTGCTGGGGCTCGCCCTGTTCGCCTCGGTCGTCTGGATCCAGCGGCGCTTCGTGTTCTGGCACAAGGATCGGGTGCTCGCCGAGGCCGGCACTTAAGCGCGGCCTCGAGCCGCGAAAAGCTGCGTTCCGGCGGACGATGACCGGCCGGCCTTGCGTGCCGGCCGGCGTGCGAATGATCGAGAACGCTACTGGGCGTTCCAGGCTTCCACGAACTGGTTGGTGTAGGCGGCGGTCAGATCCGGCAGCGGTTCGCTGAGCGCGCCGCTGGCAACCTGGCTCTTGTGCCACAGCTCCCAGTGCTCGGGCGGCTGGTAGCCCCAGCCCTTTGTGGGGTCGGCAGGCGTCATCCGCCCCTTGATCGCCTCGAGCAGGGCGGCGGCGAACGCTTTGTCCTCGCCCTCCTGCGGGTTGCCCGCCGCGGTGTGCTCGAGCACCCGGTCCTGGTTGGCGGGATCCATGCCGAACTCGACTCCGCGGACCAGGGCGCGGCCGAATGCCTCGATCACGTCGGGCCGCTCCTCCATGTACGAGCGCATGACGGCGAAGCCGTTGCCGAAATAAGCGAGGTACTCCTTGGGCGTGATCTCGCGCACCTGCAGGCCACGCGCGTTCAGGATCGCGGCGTCGCTGACTGCCGCGGCATAGGCTTCGATGTCGCCGCGCTCGAACGCAGCGGTCGCCGGGCCGCCGTCACCCACCGGCAGGAACTTGTAGTCCTGGCCCTCGACCATGCCGAGATCGTTCAGGATTGCCCGCGTGAACCCCACTTCCGCGCCGTCGGCGGTGCCGACGCCGATGGTCTGGCCTTTGAGGTCCGCAGGCGTCTGGTAAGGCGAGTCATCGCGCACCACCACGCCGAACACGCTCTGGGCGTAGAGATTGTAGATGAAGACCACGTCGACGCCGCGGCCGCGCGCCGCCAGCACCGGGGCTGGCCCGGGCAGGCCGATCTGCGCCTGGCCGGCAGCCATGGCCTGAAGGACCGCGGCAGAGCC
>DASUGG010000181.1:0-12457 GCA_036274135.1 Geminicoccaceae bacterium | reverse complement strand
GATCCTGTCGGCCGGCGGCAGCCTGCGCTGGTACCGCGACGTGATCGCGTCCGCGGAGGTCGCCGACGCACAGGCGCGGGGCGTGGACCCTTACGACGCGCTGATGGCGGCAGCGGCCGATGTCGCGCCCGGCGCCGACGGGCTCTTCTTCCTGCCCTACCTCGCCGGCGAGCGTACGCCGCACATGGACCCGTTCGCGCGCGGCGGCTGGGTCGGCCTGACGCTCGCGCACGACCGGCCCCACCTGCTCCGCGCGCTGCTCGAGGGCGTGAGCTTCGCGCTCAAGGACGCGCTGGTCCTGATGCGGCGGCTCGGCGTGTCGCCGGACGTGCTTTACGCGGTCGGCGGCGGCGCCCGCAACGCGCTGTGGCGCGGCATGCTGGCGAGCGTGCTCGGCGTGCCGTTGCAGCGCGTCGCGGTCGAGGAAGGACCGGCGCTCGGTGCGGCGCTGCTCGCTGCGGTCGGCGCCGGCGTGCATGCCGATGTCGCCGCCGCGGTCGCTGCGGCGGTGCGCACGCAGGGCTCACCGGATGCGCCGGACGCCGCGCTTCAGCCACGTTACAACCAGTTGCACAGCGAGTTCACGGCGCTCTATCCGGCGCTGCGCCAAACCCGCGTCTGGCATCCCGACGGATCCGGTCGTTGACCTGTCGCGCCGCTGGCGTAGCTTGACCTATCCCGGCAATCCGCAAGCGGATGGAGGCCCAGACCATGGATCGCGCACGGCCCAACCAACGTCCCGCCTGGCAGGCCCTGTTGAGCCATCACCAGGAGATCAAGGGCCTGCATCTGCGCAAGCTGTTCGCCGACGATCCCAGGCGCGGCGAGCGCATGACGCTGGAAGCGGCCGGCCTCTACCTGGACTACTCCAAGAACCGTATCACCGACGAGACGCTGCGCCTGTTGCGCGAGTTGGCCGAGCAGTCCGGCCTGCGCGAGCGCATCGAGGCGATGTTCCGCGGCGACAAGATCAACGTCACCGAGAACCGGGCCGTGCTGCACACGGCGCTGCGCTCGCCGCGCGATGCTTCGATCATGGTCGACGGCTACGACGTCGTGCCGGACGTGCACCGCGTGCTCGACCGCATGGCCGAGTTCTCCGACCGGGTGCGCGACGGCACCTGGCGCGGCTACACCGGCAAGCCGATCCGCAACGTCGTCAACATCGGCATCGGCGGCTCCGACCTCGGCCCGATGATGGCCTACGAGGCGCTGCGTCGCTTCGCCAAGCCCGAGCTGAACCTCGGCTTCATCTCGAACGTCGACGCCACCGACTTCGTCCAGACCGTGCGCGACTTCGACCCGGCGGAGACGCTGTTCATCGTCTCGTCCAAGACCTTCACCACGCTGGAGACGCTGACCAACGCCCACTCGGCGCGCGCCTGGTGCCTCGCCACGCTCAACGACGACGCGGCGATCGCCAAGCATTTCGTCGCGGTCTCGACCAATGCCGAGGAGGTCGCCAAGTTCGGCATCGACACCGCCAACATGTTCGAGTTCTGGGACTGGGTCGGCGGCCGCTACTCCTACGCTTCGGCGATCGGCCTGTCGCTGATGGTGGCGATCGGCCCGGCCAATTTCCGAGACATGCTGGCCGGTATGCACGCGATGGACACGCATTTCCGCACAGCACCGCTCGAGGCGAACCTGCCGGCGCTGCTCGGCCTGATCGGCATTTGGTACAACAACTTCTTCGGCGCCCAGACGCATGCCGTGCTGCCCTACAGCCAGTATCTGTGGCGCCTTAGCGCCTATCTGCAGCAGCTCGACATGGAGAGCGACGGCAAGCATGTCGACCTCGAAGGCCGGCATGTCGAGTGGCAGACCGGGCCGATCGTCTGGGGCCAGCCCGGCACCAACGGTCAGCACGCCTTCTACCAGCTGATCCACCAGGGCACCAAGCTGATCCCCTGCGACTTCATCGGCTTCTGCCAGCCGCTCGATCCGCTGGGCGATCACCACGACCTGCTGATCGCCAATGTCTTCGCGCAGACCGAGGCGCTGGCCTTCGGCAAGACCGCCGAGGAGGTCGCGGCCGAGGGCGTGCCGGCCGCCCAGGTGCCGCATCGTACCTTCAAGGGCAACCGGCCGACCAATACGATCCTCGCCGACCAGCTGAGCCCCGAGGTGCTGGGCAAGCTGATCGCGATGTACGAGCACAAGGTGTTCACACAGGGCACCGTGTGGAACATCAACTCGTTCGACCAGTGGGGCGTCGAGCTCGGCAAGGTGCTGGCGCTTCGGATCGTGCCCGAGCTGAAGAGCGAGGCCGAGCCGCCGCTCGCGCACGACAGCTCGACCAACGCGCTGATCCGGCGCTATCGCGCCCGCAAGCTGCCGGACTGAGGGCGCCAGTGTCCATCATACGGTGACAGCGCCCTTTTCAGGGCGGACCTGCCGCGAGCTCGTTCCGGCGGAGCCCGGCCGAGCCGGACGCTGCGCCTCAGGGCGCGAACTCGAACAGGGTGCCGCAGCCCGCCTCGGCGCCGACCAGCAGCGATGGCCCGTCGGTGTCGCTCCACGGCACGCCATGCAGTCGCAGCACCCGCTGCAGCGCATCGAAGGCGCGCACCCGGACGCGCAGCGCCGCGAGCCGCGGGCGAGGGCTGCTGACCGGCTCGCCCAGGGCGCCGAAGCGTGCGACGAACGCCCCGGGCGACAGGAACACGATCTTGGCATTGCCCGCGGCGATCGTCACACGGTCGGCCGCGCGGCGGCAGCGCTCGCCGAAGATCACGCCGTAGGCGTCCTCGACGCTGCCGAGATCGTCGGCGATGCCGATCACCTCGACGATGCCGGTCGCGCCGTTCGGCTGCTCGAGATGGTCCTCGCGCCAGACGATGTCCGGCGTGTGGTGCTGGCACACGAACAGCGATGTGCCCGGCGTCGCCTCGGCGCGGACGCGGGCGATCGTGAAGCAGGCGTCCCGCGCGCCCTCGGGCAGCTCGACCGGGCGGGTGAAGGCCAGCGCGCCGCCAGCGGCGATCCCGGCCGCCGCGAACTCCTCGGCGGCGGCATGCGCCGCGTCGGTCTTGCAGGCGAGCCCGAACAGGCCCTCGCGCTCGGCCAGGGCGGCACCGAGCTCGGCGTTCGCCGGCGTCGCCCGCAGCACGGTCATGGTCTCGAAATAGGTGCGGTTGGACAGCACGACGGTGGCGTTGGCCGTGCCCATGTGCGCCGAATGCAGGCCGCGCGGCGTCGGCCGGAAGCCGAGCCTCGCCATGCGCGCATCGGCGTCGTCCAGGTCGCGCACCAGGATGACGACGTGGTCCAGCCCCAGTACGTGTCGCATGCACAGCGCCTCCCCTCGCCGGCGGATCACAGCACGATCCGGGGGCGAGGTCGATGCCTTGATCTTTGCCGGCTTCTGACCGATTGTCCTCGGCCTGAGCGCCACGGCAGAGCCAGCATGAGGGCCGTGGACCACGGTGAGCACCGTACAACGAGAGGGAGGTGAGATCCCATGACCAGGAACCGCGGCGCGGCCGGCATCGACCGCCGCAGATTCGTGAAGCGGGCGGGGCTGACGGCCGGCGCCGCCACTGCCGTCTTCGGCGGCTTCGGCTTCGATCCGCTGCTGATGCAGGCCATGGCGCAGGACATGGGCCGCTCGGAGAAGCCGCTCAAGGCGGCGTTCTCGAATGCCGGCCTGCAGGCCACCTGGTGCGCCCAGGGCAAGCAGGCCGCCGAGTTCTGGGGCAAGCTCTTCAATGTCGACGTCACCTGGTTCGACGGCGAGCTGTCCGCGCCCAAGCAGCGCAGCGCCGTCGACACCATGGCGACCCAGGACTGGGACTTCGTCGCGATCCAGGCGTTCGGCATCGGCACGCTGACCGATCCGGTCAACCGCATGATCGACGCCGGCATCCCGGTGATCGACATGGACACGCTGATCGCCCCTCTCGAGGAGATCAACGTCCACAGCTTCCTCGCGCCGGACAACGAGTTCATGGGCGCATCCGTGACCCAGGCGCTGGTCGACGCGATGGACGGCGAAGGCACGATCGTGATGACCCAGGGCGCGCTCGGCCATACCGGCGCGCAGGGCCGCGCGCGCGGCTTCAACAGCGTCGTCGAGAAGTTCCCGAACATCCAGGTGCTCGACACCCAGCCGGCCGACTGGGACGTGACCAAGGCCACCCGCATCTGGGACAGCCTGCTGACCAAGTACGACAAGATCGACGCGGCCTTCTTCCACAACGACGACATGGCGCTGGCGGCGCAGAACGTGATGAAGGCGAGGGGGCGCGACGACATCCTGGTCGGCGGCGTCGACGCCATGCCGCCCGCGGTCGAGGCGGTGATCGACGGGCGGATGTTCGCGACCGTGCGCAATCCCTCCTGTCGGATCCATGGCGGCGCGATCGTGGCCGGCGTCGCCGCGGTGCTCACCGGCGAGCAGACCGGCGAGGGCATTCCCAAGCACGTCATCACCGACGGTCCCGTCGTGACCCTGGACAACGCTCCCGGCATGCTCTGGATGCAGAAGCATTTCCTGATCTGACTTGCTGATCTGAGCGGGGCATCGACCATCGCGACCATCGCACCGAACCGGACGCTGCTGAAGCTCGAGGGAATCTCGAAGAGCTTCGGCGGGGTCCGGGCGCTGAGCGGCGTGGACTTCTCGCTCGAGGCCGGCGAGGTGCACGCCGTGGTCGGCGAGAACGGCGCCGGCAAGAGCACGCTGATGAAGATCGTCGCCGGCGTGCATACCGACTATGCCGGCCGCATGCTGCTCGACGGCAAGGAGGTCCGCTTTCACTCGACGCGCGACGCGCTCGACCACGGCATCGGCATGGTCCACCAGGAGTTGAGCACCGTGCCGCACCTGACCGTCGCGGAGAACGTCTATCTCGGCCACCAGCCGACGACGCGATGGGGTGCGATCGACTGGCGCGCGATGTATCGCGGCGCCAGGGAGCAGCTCGGCCGCCTCGGTCTCGATCTCGCGCCGGAAGGCCGCCTGGGCGATCTGCCGATCGGCCTGCAGCAGCTGGTCGAGCTGGCCCGCGTGCTGTTCTCCGGCGCCGGCATCGTCATCCTGGACGAGCCGACCTCGGCGCTCTCGCCGCCCGAGATCGAACGACTGTTCAGCGTGCTGGCGCGCCTGAAGAGGGAGGAAGGCCGGAGCTTCGTCTTCATCTCGCATTTCCTCGAAGACGTCCTGGCGATCGCCGACCGCGTCACGGTGTTTCGCAACGGCGAACTGATGGCGACCAGACCGGCGGCGGAAATCGACAAGAAGTGGATCATCGAGCGGATGATCGGCGTCGGCCATGCGGAGCTCGAAGAAACCTATACCGGCGCGGTGGCGCTGCGCAGCGTCGAGGCGCCGCGGCCTGTCCTGCAGGTGGAAGGCCTGTCACGACGGCCGGATTTCGAGGATGTCAGCTTCGAGGTCTACGCGGGCGAGGTGCTGGGCGTCTACGGCTTCATGGGTTGCGGCCAGCTCGAGCTGGCGAGGACCCTGTTCGGCAGAACCCGGCCGGATCGCGGCACGATCAAGGTGGATGGCAGGCCGTATCGCTTCGCCAACACGGCCGGCGCCAAGCGTGCCGGCATCGCCTTCGTGCCGGAGAGCCGTCGCTCGATGCTGTTCGCCGAGCAGCCGGTCTTTCGCAACATGTCGATCAGCATTCTCGAGCACATCGACCGCCTCTGGCTGCGGCCCGAGCGGGAGCGGGCGCTGGCGCGCGGTCACATCGCCTCGCTCGGCGTGCGTCCGAGCAACGAGAATGCCCGCCTGCGCACCCTTTCCGGCGGCAACCAGCAGAAGGTCGGGCTCGGCCGCTGGATGACCGAGCTGCCGCGGGTCCTGGTGATGTGCGAGCCGACCCGCGGCATGGACGTCGGCGCCAAGGAGGACGTCGTGCGGATCGTGCACAAGCTGCGCGATCAGGGCGTCGCGATCGTCATCCTCTCGACCGAGCCCGAGACGGTCCTTTCCATGGCCAATCGCGTGGTGGTCATGCGTAAGGGCCGGATCGTCGACAGTTTCACCGACCGGGACATCGCCAAGGACGATCTCCTGGCAGCGGCATGAGCAGCTGGAAGCGTACCGCATGAGGGAGATCGCCACACCGCGCCGCGCGAAGAGCTATGTCGGCCATCTGCGCAACATCGCGCCTCTGGTAACCCTGGTCTTTCTGGTGGCGGTGTTCGCCGTGATGAGCCCGTCGTTCGTCTCGATGGGCAACCTCGGCAACATCCTGCGGCAGATCTCCGTGACCGCGATCATGGCGAGCGGCCTGACCTTCGTGATCCTGTGCGCCGAGATCGACCTGTCCTTCGCCGCGATCGCCAATGCCACCGGCATCGTGGTCGCGTTCTTCACCTTGCAGGAAAGCTACGTCAACATCGCCAACCTGCCGCTGCCCGGCGTCTTCGCGATCCTGTTCGCGATCATCACCTGCATCCTTTTGGGCCTGATCAACGCCTATGGCGTGACCAAGATCGGCATCCCCTCGTTCATCATGACGCTCGCGATGATGCAGATCGCAGCCGGCATCTCCGCCCTGCTGGTGCGCGGCCAGATCGCCTATGCGGTCCCGGACCTGGTCCGCACGCTCGGCGCCGGCAACGTCATGGGCATTCCCTGGATCGTCATCGTCGCCGCCGTCTTCCTCCTGGTGAGCCACGTGGTCCTGACCTACACGCGCTTCGGCCGTTACGTGTACATGGTCGGCGGCAACCGCGAGGCGGCCGAGTTCTCCGGCGTCAACGTCAAGCTCGTGGTCGGCGCAACGATCGTCATCTCGGCGTTCTGCGGCGGCGTCGCCGGCATGCTCGGCGTCGCCTACTTCGGCAGCGCCCAGCAGAACGAGTTCGACGACTACCTGCTGGACGCCATCGCCGCGGTCGTGGTCGGCGGCACCAGCCTGTTCGGCGGCCGCGGCGGCATCCCCAACACGATCATCGGCCTGTTCGTGCTGGGCGTGCTCAACAACGGGCTCGATCACATCGACATCGACAGCTTCCTCAAGGTGCTGATCCGCGGGCTGATCCTGCTGGCCGCGCTCGTGATCAACGTGTACGCGCAGAAGCTTCGCACCACCGACTGAGCCGGATCGATCACGCCATGGACCTGAACGCGCTGCCGTTCGATGCGGATGAGATGCTCGCCGGGCTGGAGCCGTGGGTCAGGCTGGAGAGCCCGACCTTCGATGCGGCGGCGGTGAACCGCATGATGGACCTGGCGGCGCACGACCTCGCGATCGCCGGCGCCAGGCTCGAGCGCATTCCGGGCCGGATGCGGCTCGGCGACTGCCTGCGGGCGCGCTTCCCGCATCCGCTGGGTGATGCGCCGGGCGTTCTGGTGCTCGGCCATCTCGACACGGTGCATCCGGTCGGCACGCTCGAGGCGCTGCCGTTCCGGCGCCAGGGCGAGCGCTGCTACGGTCCCGGCATCTGGGACATGAAGGGCGGCAACTATCTGGCGATCGAGGCGATGCGCGTGCTGCGGCGGGCCGGCATCGCGACGCCGCTGCCGGTGACCGTGCTGCTGACCAGCGACGAGGAGATCGGCAGCCCGAGCACCCGCGAGCTGATCGAGGCCGAGGCGGCGCGGCATCGCTGCGTGCTCGTGCCGGAGCCGGCGCAGCCCGACGGCGGCGTGGTCAGCGGCCGCTATGCGATCGCACGCTTCAACCTGGAGGCGCAGGGCACGCCGAGCCACGCGGGGGCGCGCCTCGCCGACGGCCGCTCGGCGATCCGCCTGATGGCGCAGCGCCTGATCGAGATCGAGGCGATGACCGACGCGGACTGCACCTTCTCGGTCGGCGTGATCCGCGGCGGCCGGTGGGTGAACTGCGTCGCCAGCCGCTGCACGGCCGAGGCGCTCAGCATGGCCAAGCGGCAGGCCGATCTGGATCGCGGCGTCGCGCGGATGCTGGCGCTCAACGGCGAGCGCGACGGCATGGCCTTTCGCGTCGAGCGCGGCGTGACCCGGCCGGTGTGGGAGCCGGATGTCGGCACGCTGGCGCTGTACGAGCGCGCCCGCTCGCTCGCCGCGCAACTCGGCATCGACCTGACGCACCGCAGCGCCGGCGGCGGCTCGGACGGCAACTTCACCGGCGCCATGGGCATCCCGACCCTGGACGGCCTCGGGCTCGAGGGCGGCCAGGGCCATACCCTCGAAGAGCACATCGTCGTCTCGAGCCTCGCCCGCCGGGGCCGCCTGATGGCCGGCCTGCTCGCCACCCTGGGCGGCGACTGACGCCCGGCTGAGCCTGTGCGGCCTACGCCTTGTCGCGCGCCGGCGCGTGATCGGGCGCCGGCCCGTGGCCGGCTGCCGCCGCCGGCTGTCGCCCGGCCTTCTCTCGCAGCCACTGGAAGACGACGTACAGCATCGGGATGACGAACACCCCGAGGATCGACGCGGCGAGCATGCCGCCGAACACCGGCGTGCCCACGGCGCGACGGGTCGCAGCGCCGGCGCCCGCCGCGATCACGAGCGGCACCAGGCCCAGGATGAAGGCGAAGCTCGTCATCATCACCGGCCTGAACCGCAGGCGTGAGCCCTCGATCGCGGAATCCACGATCGATTTCCCGTGCTGCCGCTGCTCGATCGCGAATTCGACGATCAGAATCGCGTTCTTGGCGGCGAGCGCGATCAGGACGACGAGGCCGATCTGGGCGTAGACGTCAAAGACGAGCCCGGCGATCCAGACCGCAAAGATGGCGCCGAGCACGCCCACGGTCACCGAGAGCAGCACCGAGATCGGGATGTTCCAGCTCTCGTAGAGAGCGACCAGGAAGAGATAGGCGAACAGCACCGCAAGGCCGAGCACGATCGGCGTCTTGCCCGCCGCCTGCTTCTCCTGCAGCGCCGTGCCGGTCCACTCGAAGCCGAAGCCAGCCGGAAGGACCGTGGCGGAGATGTGTTCCATCGCGGCAAGGGCAGCGCCCGAGCTGAAATCCGGGGCGGGGGACCCGTTGATGATCGCGGCGCGATAGTTGTTGTAGCGGACCAGCAGCTGCGGCCCGAGCTCGAGGCGGGCAGAGGCCAGCACGCGCAGCGGCACCATATGGCCGTCCTTGTTGCGGACGTAGATCTGGTAGATGTCCTCGACGTTGCGCCGGAAGGGCGTCTCGGCCTGGACGTTGACCTGCCAGGTGCGGCCGAACAGGTTGAAGTCGTTCACGTAGTAGCCGCCCAGCGTCGCCTGCAGCGCATTGAAGATGTCGGAGATCTCGATGCCGAGCGTCTGCGCCTTGTCGCGGTCGATGTCGAGATAGATCTGCGGCGTGTCGGACGAGAAGGTGCTGAACACGCCAGCGAGCTCGCGCTGCTGGTTGGCCTCGACGATCAGGCCGCGCATGGTCGCGGCGATCTCGGCCGGCGGCTGGCCCTGCAGCGCCTCGAGCACGTACTGGAAGCCGCCGGTGCTGCCGAGGCCGATGATCGGCGGCAGGTTGAGCGGCATCGCGATCGCGCCCTGCAGGCTCGCAAACTGGCCACGCAGTCGGGCAATGATGGCGTCGGCGCTCTGGCTCGCCTCGGTGCGCTCGTCATAGGGCTTGAGCTGCGCCACGAAGAACGCCTTGTTTGACGCCGCCACGGCGTTGATGAAGTCGTAGCCGACGACCGTGAGCAGGCCCTCGATGCTCGACTCCGTCTGCATGGTCGCCTCGACCTGCTCGGCGAGCGCGCCCGTGCGGTTCTGTGATGCGCCTTCCGGCAACTGCAGCACCGCGAAGAGCGCGCCCTGATCCTCCTCCGGCAGGAAGCCGGTCGGTGTGATCTTGAACAGAAAGCCGGCTGCCAGCACGGCGGCGACGAGGATCGCGAGGCTGAAGACCGCCACCCGTACCAGCCGCCGCACCACGGCCGCGTAGCCCTGGGTCACGCGGTCGATCGCGCCGAGCACGTAGCGCATCGGGCCCCGCGAGGTGTGGCCCGGCTTCAGCAGGATCGAGCACAGCGCCGGGCTTAGGCTCAGCGCGTTGATGGCTGAGATCAGCATCGACACCGACACCGCGACCGCGAACTGACGGAACAGCTCGCCACTGATGCCGGGAATGAAGGCCACGGGCACGAACACCGAGAGCAGCACCAGGGTGATCGCGATGATCGGCGCGGTGATCTCGCGCATGGCCTTGCTGGTCGCTTCCTTGGGCGTAAGGTGCGGCTCCTCCTCCATGATGCGCTCGACGTTCTCGATCACCACGATCGCGTCGTCCACGACGATGCCGATGGCGAGCACCAGCGCCAGCAGCGACACCGTGTTCGCCGAATAGCCGATCGCGAGGAGCACGGCGAAGGTGCCGACCAGCGAGACCGGCACGGCGATGATCGGGATCAGCGTGGTGCGTAGCTTGCCGAGGAAGAGGAAGACGACCAGTCCGACCAGGACGAACGCCTCCAGCAGCGTCTTGATGACCTCTTCCATGGTCGAGGTCACGAAGATCGTGGTGTCGTAGAAGACGCTGTAGGTCAGATCGTCGGGGAAGCGCTGGCTGAGTTGCTCCATGGCGGCGCGCACTTGGTCCGCGACCTCCACGGCATTGGCGCCCGGCGACTGATAGATGCCGATCGCCGCCGCGGGCCTGCCGTTGAAGCGGCTGAAGCGGTCGGAGGACTTCGCGCCGAGGTCGACGCGCGCGACGTCGCGCAGCCGCACCACCGAGCCGTCCGGATTGGCGCGCAGCACGATCTGGTCGAACTGAGGCACGCTGGTCAGGCGACCCTGGGTGCTGATCGTCAGCTGCAGCTGCTGGTCCTGCGAGATCGGCGCCGCGCCGATGCGGCCGACCGCCGCCTGGACGTTCTGCGAGCGGATCGCGGTGATGACGTCGTTGGGCGTCAGGTTGAGGCCGGTCAGCTTGGCGGGATCGAGCCACACCCGCATCGAGTAGTCGAGCGGGCCGAACAGTTGCGCGTTGCCGACGCCGTTGATCCGCTTGATCTCGTCGATGATGTTGATCGTCGCGTAGTTGCTCAGATACAGCGCGTCGTAGGTGCCGTTCGGCGACGAGAGCTGAATGACCTGCAAAAGCGCGGACGAGACCTTCTTGACCGAAAGGCCCTGGCGCGTGACCTCCTCGGGCAACTGCGGCTCGGCGAGGCTCACCCGGTTCTGGACGTTTACCGTGTTGATGTCGGGATCGGTGCCTAGATTGAATGTGACCGTGAGCGTATAGCTGCCGTCCGAGCCCGACACCGACTGCATGTACAGCATGTTGTCGACGCCGTTGACCTGCTGCTCGATCGGCTGCGCGACGGTCTCCTCGACCACGAAGGAGTCGGCGCCCGGATAGGTGCCGGTGACCTGGACCTGTGGCGGCACGATGTCGGGAAACTGCGCCACGGGAATCGCGGTGATCGCGATCAGGCCGGCGAGCGTGACGACGATCGAGACGACGAAGGCGAGCCGCGGCCGCTCGATGAAGACGTCGGAGATCATCGGCCGCTCCTACTGGTCGGACGACGGCGCGGCCTGCGCCGCTCCGTCCGTGTCCTGCGGGGTCCGCGCGCCGCCGGTCGGGGCCGCCGCGCCCGCCGGGATCGCCGCGCCGGCTGGAGCGGGTGAGCCCTGCGACGTGCTTGTCGGCGGCTCGCCGGAGTCGGGCGCCACCGGACCCGACATGTTGGGCATCGGGACCACGGTCACGTCGACCTTCATGCCCGGCCGAACCTTCTGGATGCCCTGGACGATCACCCGGTCGCCGGCCCGGAGCCCGGATTGGACGACGAGATTACCCTGGGAAGCCTGCCCCGTCTGGATGCGCCGCTGCTCGACCTCGTCCTGGCCGTTGACCGCCAGCACGTAGGCTCCCCCCTGATCGAGCTGCAGCGCCGCCTGCGGCACCACGAGTTGCTCCTCGGGCTTCTCGCGTTCCACCGAGACGTTCACGAACTGGCCGTCGACCAGCAGGCCCTCGGCATTGGGAAACTCGGCGCGCACCGTGATGGTGTCGGTGGTCTGGTCGGCCTGGATATTGAGAAAATTGACCTTGCCCGGATGGGCGTAGGTCGTGCCGTCGGGCAACTGGGCGTGCACCACGAAATGCCCCTGCTGCCGCTTCGCGACGGCCTGCTCGCGGACCTCCAGGATGATCCGGCTGCTGACCGGGAAGGTGACGTAGATCGGATTCTCGCTGACGATCGTGGCCAGCGTGCCGCTGTCCGGCCCGACCAGATTGCCGATGGTGTAGTTGGTGAAGCCGATCCGACCGTCGATCGGCGCGGTGATCTCGGTATAGCTGAGATTGAGCTTGGCGATCTCCAGCTGGGCCTTGGCCGCGAGCACCTCGGCCTGCGCCCGCTGGTCGTTGGCCCTGGCCTGATCGAGCTCCTGCTTGCTGACCGCGCCGCTGGTGCTCGCCTGCTGGACGCGCTCGAGCGTCGCCGCGGTCTCGGCGACCGAGGCCTGGGCGCGGGCGAGGGAAGCGTCCGCCTCGTCCACCTGGGCCTGGAAGGGCGGCTGCTCGATGACGTACAGCAGATCGCCCGTCT
>DASUGG010000180.1:0-8173 GCA_036274135.1 Geminicoccaceae bacterium | reverse complement strand
GCCGCCGAACAGGCCCTGACTCATGCCCCAGGCATAGACGTCCTCGCCGAACGACGTGGTGGTCGCCGTGCCGACCTGGGCGCCGAGCGGCCCGGCCGCCACGCCGGCGTCGGCGCCGAACTTCACGCCGTGCGCCAACAGCTTCTTCACCGCATTCTCGTTCATGATGGTGAAGATCATGTCCGAGGACTGGAGGCCGATCTGGAAACCGACGCTGCCGCCGCCTACCGAGTAGAACGCCGGCTGGCCCCACTGGCCGCTCTGCGGATCGCGCACCAGCAGCACGCCGCTGCCGTAATTGGCGCCGACCAGGAAGCCGGCCTTGAGCATCTGCGGCACGATCAGGATGGCATAGGCGTTCTGGACGTAGACCCGCACGCTCTCGAACTGCGGGTCGCTCAGGAAGGCGTCGAGCACCAGGCGCGAGCGGGCGACCAGCTGCTCCTGCTCGCTCAATTGCGCCTTTGCCGGCTGACCCGCGAGGCCCGCCGTCACGAAAGCCAGCACCGCGATCAGGCGTGTGGCGGACTTGACCATGCTTGTTCCTCCTCCAGGTCGTCCCCGTCGACGGGCGCCTGCACCGCGGCGAGGCTGCGACGACGGGCGCAAGCTAGCCAAACCTCTGGTAGACTGTCAAGTTGATCGCAGAAGATGTTGTAGTAAATGGAGAGATGCAGACGAGCGGATCGATCCCGGCGACTTGGCCGTTAGCGATGGCCTGTGCGATGACCGCTGAACGTCCGTTGTCATGCGCCGGTTCCTGATCGCCCTGGCGGTGGCGCTCGGCGTGGTCGCGGCGCTGGTCGCCGCGCTGCCGTGGCTCGCCGAGCCCGCCTTGCGCATCGGCCTGCGGCTCGCAACGCCCGACGGCGTGGACTTTGCGCGGCTGCGCTTTGCCTGGGGCGATCTCGAGCTCGACGACGTCGAGGTCGGCAAGGCAGGACAGGAGCTGGGCCGTCTTCGCGTCATCTATCGCCTGCCGGATCTCCTCGCGGGCCGGCTCGAGCGGGTCGAGCTCGACGGCCTCGTGCTGCGCGCCGCCTGGCGCGACGGGCGCCTGCAGCTCGCGGGTCTACAGACCGGCGGGACGGGCGGGCCGCTGCCCGTTCCGGAGATCGGCCAAGCCGTGCTGCGCGACGCGCGCGTGCAGCTGAGCACCGGCCTCGGCACCTTCGAGCTGCCGCTTTCGGCCGAGATCCGCACGATCGGCGAGACGCTCGCCTTCGCGGGAAGCATCCAGGACGCCCGCCTCGCCGGCAGCGGCGCGCTGTCCGCGAGCGGCAGCTTCGAGGGCGAGCTGCCGCGCGCGGCGCCGTTGGCGCTCGACCAGGCCCGGGCCAGCGGCAGCATCGCGGTGGCGGCCGAGCAGGCGGGGCTCGGCCCGGCGCAGGGGATCGACGGCCGCGCGACGATGGAGTTCGACCTGGCGGACGGCCGCCTGCAGCTGGCGACCAGCGTCGTCGATGGCGCCTGGCAGGGCGGCTCGCTCGGCGAGGCGCGGCTGCAGCTGGCTGCCGAGGTCGGCGCGCAGGCCGCCCGCGGCACCCTCGACCTCGCGCTCTCGGACGTCTCCTTCGCGGCGCCCGAACTGGCGTTGCGCGGCGGCTCGCTCGGCTGGTCGGCGCTCGACTGGAGCTATGTTGGCGACAGGCTGAGCTTGCAGGCCGGCGCGCCGGGCGCGCTCGCCCTCGAGAGCCTCGCCGCCGCGGACCTTCGCGCCGGACCGCTGCGGCTCCGCCTCGAGCCGGCCGAGCAGCCGCTCCTCGAGCTCGCCCTGGCGGAAGGCCGGCCGGCCGCTTGGCGGCAGCATGCCGCCGCCGTGATCGAGGCGCTGGAAGTCGATCTCCCGGCGCCGCTCCGCCTGCAAAGCGATGCCGGCGTGATCACGCTCGCGGCCGAAGGCACGGGGCAACGCCTGGAGCATGCCGACATCCGTCTGGCGGACGGCGCGCTGCGGCTGCCGGCGCACGCGCTGGCGCTCGACGGGATCGCGGCGGCGGCCAGCCTCGGCGCCGCCGGCCTCGCCCCGGGCCAGGCCGTGCCGGTCACGGTCGCGCGGATCAGCCATGGCGGCCGGCCGGCATGGTTCGCGCCGCTCGCCCTTCAGGCCGAGGTCACGCCGGTCGGGCAGAGCTTCAACGTTGCCGCAACGCTGCGCCGGATCGGCGGTGGCCTCGCCCTCGAGCTGCGCGGCAGCAGCACGGCAACGGGGGACGGTCGCGCGACGCTGCGCCTCGCCCCGGTCGCCTTCGGCCCGGATCTCCAGCCGGGGGATCTGGCGCCGATCGCGGCGGGTCTGGTGCGCGACGTCTCGGGCAAGCTCGCGCTCGACGGTACCCTGCGCTGGAGCGGCGCCGGGATCGGCGGCGATCTCGCGATCCTGCTCGACCAGGTCGGGCTGACGAGCGGGCCGGCGCGGCTCGCCCAGCTCAACGGCGTCGTCCGGCTCGATTCCGTCTGGCCGCCGACCACGCCGCCCGGCCAGCAGCTCGCGATCGGCCTGCTCGATCTCGGCCTGCCGCTCACGGCCGGGATCGCCAGCTTTCAGCTTGCCGCGGGACCGCGCCTCGAGGTCGAGCAGCTGGAATGGCGGCTGGCCGGCGGCATGGCGCGCGCCGAGCCGTTCAGCGTCGGTTCACGGCTCGAGGACCTCAATGTCATCTTGCGGGCGGAGCAGCTCGACCTCGGCCCGCTGCTGGCGCTGACCCGCATGGAGGGCCTGAGTGGCGAAGGCAGCCTGGACGGCGTGTTGCCGCTACGCTTCGCGCAAGGGGCCGCGATCATCGACGGCGGCGAGCTTGCCGCGACGCGGCCGGGCGTGCTGCGCTATGCTGCGGCCTCGGCGCCGGCGGCGCTGCGGTCGGCCGGCGAGGGTGTCGATCTGCTGCTGCAGGCGCTGGAGAATTTCCACTATGAGGTGCTCAGGCTCACGCTCGACGGACGCACCGATGCCGCGATGGACATCGGCCTGCACCTCGCCGGCGCCAATCCCGACCTCTATGGCGGCCATCCCGTGGAGTTCAACCTCGACCTCGAGGGCGAGCTCGCCAACATTCTCCGCCAGGGCGTCGCGAGCTATCAGATCCCGGAGCGGATCCGCGAGCGGATGCAGGGCTTTGGCCGCTAGCCTCGGCGCTGCCGGCTGCCTGCTCGGCGCGCTGCTGCTGGCCGCCTGTCAGCACACGGTGCAGATCGAGGCGCCCAAGGACCCGATCGTGATCAATCTCAACGTCAAGATCGAGCAGGAGGTCCGCGTCAAGGTGGAAGATGACGTCGAGGAGCTGTTCCAGACCAACAAGGACCTCTTCTAGGAGCGCTGGCCATGAAGCTCGTGTTGCGCATCGCCGCCGTGCTGTTGCTGCTGTGCGTCGCCCTGCCGGCGGCGGCGCAGTCGCTGGACCAGGCCAAGGCGGCCGGCCAGGTCGGCGAGCGGATCGACGGCTATGTCGGCGTGGTCGCCGCCGACGCCCCGGCCGACATCCGCGCGATGGTCGACCGGGTCAACGCCGAGCGGCGCGAGAAATATGCCGAGATCGCGGCCGAGCGCGGCATCTCCGTGCAGGCGGTCGGGCAGATCGCCGGGCAGAAGCTGATCGAGCGGGCGCCGCAGGGCGAGTACGTGCTGGGCGCCGACGGTCAGTGGCGCCGCAAGTAGCCCGTGCCCGCTCGGGCCTGCCGGCGCTCGCGCCCGCGGCCGCTTCGGTTGTGTTGCGACCGGGGCTGGGCTATAGACCCGGCGCACGAGCACCTTCCGATCACCCCTTCGGGGCCTCGAAGCCATGGGCCGTCGCATGAGCCGCCGCCGCACCGTCTACGAAGGCAAGGCCAAGGTCCTTTTCGAGGGGCCCGAGCCCGGCACTCTGATCCAGTACTTCAAGGACGATGCCACCGCCTTCAACAACCAGAAGCACGGCATCATCACCGGCAAGGGCGTGCTCAACAACCGGATCTCCGAGTACCTGATGCTGCGGCTGGGCGCGATCGGCATCCCGACGCATTTCGTGCGCCGCCTCAACATGCGCGAGCAGCTGATCAAGGAGGTCGAGATCATCCCGCTCGAGGTGGTGGTGCGCAACGTGGTGGCGGGCTCGCTCGCCCAGCGGCTCGGTATTGAGGAGGGCACGGCGCTACCGCGCTCGATCGTCGAGTACTACTACAAGTCCGACCAGCTGGGCGACCCGATGGTCACCGAGGAGCACATCACCGCGTTCGGCTGGGCCAGCTATCAGGAGATCGACGAGATCCTGAACCTGGCGCTGCGCATCAACGACTACCTGTCCGGCCTGTTCGCCGGCGTCGGCCTGCGGCTGATCGACTTCAAGCTGGAGTTCGGCCGGCTGTGGGAGGACGAGGACGTGCGCATCGTGCTGGCCGACGAGATCAGCCCGGACAGCTGCCGGCTGTGGGACACGGCGACCAACGAGAAGCTGGACAAGGACCGCTTCCGCCGCGATCTCGGCCGGGTCGAGGAAGGCTACCAGGAGGTCGCGAGGCGGCTCGGCATCCTGCCCGAGGCCGGACCGCGCGACCTCAAGGGGCCGGAGACCGTGCAGTGAGGCTGCCGGGCAGCGGCACCGGGATGCCGCAGCGATGAAGGCCAGAGTTCACGTCCGCCTCAAGGACGGCGTGCTCGACCCGCAGGGAGCGGCGATCGGCCGGGCGCTCGCCCAGCTCGGCTTCGCCGGCGTCGGCGAGGTCCGCCAGGGCAAGCTGATCGAGCTCGAGCTGGCCGAGACCGACCGCGCCCGCGCGGCCCGCCAGCTCGAGGCGATGTGCGAGCGGCTGCTCGCCAACCCCGTGATCGAGACCTATGCCGTGAGCCTTGAAGACTGAGGAGCGCGCCGCGTGCGGGCAGGCGTGATCACGTTCCCCGGCTCCAACTGCGATCGCGACGCCGCAGTGGCGCTCGCCGCCTGCGGCGCGGCGGTGACCTCGATCTGGCATGCCGAGACCGAGCTGCCGCGGCTGGACCTCATCGTCCTGCCGGGCGGCTTCACCTATGGCGACTATCTGCGCTGCGGCGCGATCGCGGCGCGCGCGCCGGTGATGGCCGAGGTGGCGCGCCGTGCCGAGGCCGGCGTCGCCGTGCTCGGCATCTGCAACGGCTTCCAGATCCTCGCCGAGATCGGCCTGCTGCCGGGCGCCATGATCAGCAACGCCGGCCTCAAGTTCGTCTGCCGGCCGGTCGACCTCGAGGTCGCGACCGACGCCTCGCCGTTCACGGCCGGCTATGCGCGCGGCCAGGCGATCCGCCTGCCGATCGCGCACCACGACGGCAACTACGTCTGCAGCGAGGCCGAGTGCCGCCGCCTCGAGGACGAGGACCGGGTCGCGTTCCGCTACATGGACAACCCGAACGGCTCGACTGCCCGGATCGCCGGCGTGCTCGGCGCCGGGCGCAACGTGCTGGGCATGATGCCGCACCCCGAGCGGGCCGCCGATCCGCGCCTCGGCGGCACCGACGGCAGGATCCTGTTCCAGACGCTGCTCGAGACGCTGGGCTGAGGATGGCCATCGCCGCCGACGAGATCACGCCCGAGCTGATCGCCGAGCACGGCCTTGCCGATGCCGAGTACGAGCGGATCGTGGCGATCCTCGGGCGAGCGCCGAACCTTCTCGAGCTCGGCATCTTCTCGGTCATGTGGAGCGAGCACTGCTCCTACAAGTCGTCGCGGCACTGGCTGAGGCGCCTGCCGACCGAGGGCCCGCAAGTGATCTGCGGCCCGGGCGAGAACGCCGGCGTGGTCGACCTCGGCGACGGCATGGCCGCGGTCTTCAAGATCGAGAGCCACAACCACCCGAGCTTCATCGAGCCCCATCAGGGCGCGGCGACCGGCGTCGGCGGCATTCTGCGCGACGTCTTCACGATGGGCGCGCGCCCGGTGGCGCTGCTCGACTCGCTGCGCTTCGGCGCGCCCGGCCACCCGAAGACCCGCTACCTGGTCGACGGCGTGGTCGCGGGCATCGGCGGCTACGGCAACTGCGTCGGCGTGCCGACGGTCGGCGGCGAGACCACCTTCCACGGCGTCTACAACGGCAACGTCCTGGTCAACGCGATGTGCGTCGGCCTCGTCGCCAGGGAGCAGATCTTCTATGCGCGGGCCAGCGGCCCCGGCAATCCGGTGGTCTATGTCGGCGCCAAGACCGGGCGCGACGGCATCCACGGCGCGACCATGGCCTCGGCCGAGTTCAGCGAGGCGGCCGAGGCGCGCCGCCCGACGGTGCAGGCCGGCGACCCGTTCACCGAGAAGCTGCTGCTCGAAGCCTGCCTGGAGCTGATGCGCACCGACGCGATCGTGGCGATCCAGGACATGGGCGCCGCCGGCCTCACCTCGTCGTCGTTCGAGATGGCGGCGCGCGGCGGCGTCGGCATCGAGATGGACCTCGATCGCGTGCCGACCCGCGAGACCGGCATGACGCCCTACGAGCTGATGCTCTCGGAGAGCCAGGAGCGCATGCTGCTGGTCCTGCGCCAGGGCGCCGAGGGGCGCGCCCGCGCGGTCTTCGCGAAGTGGGACCTGGAGTGCGTCGCCGTCGGCCGGGTTACGGACAGCGGTGCTGTGGTGCTGCGCTGGCACGGCGAGGAGGTGGCGCGCGTGCCGGTCGCGCCGATCGGCCGCGAGGCGCCGCTCTACGAGCGGCCGCACGAGCGCCGGCCGGCGGCGGTGCCGATCGCGGCGCTCGACGTCGCCGCCCCGCTCGCGCCGGGGGAGGCTTTGCGGCGCCTGCTCGGATCGCCGGACCTCGCGTCGCGGCGCTGGATCTTCGAGCAGTACGACCACATGGTGATGGGCGACACGGTGCAGCGGCCGGGCGGCGACGCTGCGGTCGTGCGCATCCACGGCAGCAACCGGGGGCTGGCGCTGACCACCGACTGCACGCCGCGCTACTGCGCCGCCGACCCGGTGCGCGGCGGCATGCAGGCCGTCGCCGAGGCTTGGCGCAATCTCTGCGCCGTCGGCGCGCGGCCGCTCGCGGTCACCGACTGCCTGAACTTCGGCAGCCCCGAGAACCCGCAGGTCATGGGCGAGTTCGTCGGCTGCATCGAGGGCATGGCCGAGGCCTGCCGGGCGCTCGACTTCCCGGTCGTGTCGGGCAACGTGTCCTTCTACAACGAGACCGACGGCCAGGCGATCTGGCCGACCCCGACGGTCGGCGGCCTCGGCCTGCTGGCCGATCTCGACCACATGGCGACGCTCGCCTGGCGGCACGGCGGCCTCGCCCTGGTGCTGGTCGGCGAGACCTTCGGCTGGCTCGGCTGCTCGCTCTATCTGCGCGAGGTCTGCGGCCGGGAGGAGGGAGCGCCGCCGCCGGTGGACCTTGCGACCGAGCGCCGCCACGGCGAGCTGGTGCGGTCGCTGTGCGAGGCGGGCCTGCTCGAGGCCTGCCACGATCTGTCCGACGGCGGCCTCTACGTCGCGCTCGCCGAGATGGCGCTGGCGTCGGGCATCGGCGCCGACCTCCGGCTGCCGGAGGCGTGCGACAGCCCGACGGCCTGGCTGTTCGGCGAGGACCAGGGGCGCTACCTGCTGGCGGTGGCGCCAGCGCGCCTGGCCGCCGTCGAGGCGGCCGCTTCCCGCGCCGGCGTGCTTGCGCGCCGCGTCGGCACCACCGGCGGGGCCGCGTTGACGCTCGATGGCGGCGATGCCATATCGTTGCGGGAGCTCGCCGCGATCCATGAAGGCTGGCTGCCCGCGCTGATGGGCACGCCTTGAGGCGGGCGACCCCCGTCGAGGAGTGTGCGCCGTGGCCATGACCGCCGAGCAGATCAAGGGGCTGATCCTTGCTGGCCTGCCGCAGGCGCAGGTGACGATCGAGGACCTGGCCGGCGACGGCAACCACTACCGCGCGCATGTCGTGGCGCCGGAATTCCGCGGCAAGAGCCGCGTGCAGCAGCACCAGATGGTCTACCGCACGCTCGGCGAGCGCATGGGCGGCGCGCTGCACGCCCTGGCGCTGACCACCGCAGCGCCCGAATGACCCGCAGGACTCAGAGGATTCGACAGATGACCGACGTCAACCCCGTGTTCGAGCGCATCCACGGCTATGTCGAGGGCGACCCGGTGGTGCTGTTCATGAAGGGCACCCCGGTGTTCCCGCAGTGCGGCTTCTCGGCCCAGGTGGTCCAGGTGCTCTCGCTGGTGGGCGTGAAGTTCAAGGCGTACGACGTCCT
>DASUGG010000179.1:0-6774 GCA_036274135.1 Geminicoccaceae bacterium | reverse complement strand
GCCCGGATCATCGGCGGACACCGTCGCGATCGGCTCGCCGGTTTTGGTCGAGATGAGCTTTGTCCACTCTTCTTGCTGCTTCGGTGGAACCACCTTTCCGCCGAAGACCGCGCGCATCCAGCGATCGACGTCGCGGGCGCTCGCGATCGCGCCGCCCGCGGCCTGTGCCCAGGAGGTGCTGGCCTCGCGCATGTCCCGTCCGACGATCGGAAGGTTCCACGATTCCTTGCAGTCAGGCTGGTAATCGGCACACGCCTCGTTCTCGAAGTAGCCGTGCGACAGCCGCCTGATGACCGGTTCCGGGTAGGTGCCGGCTTCGTAGAAGGTCGAATGGAGACCGTATGGCTCGATCACGAGCTCATGGACGAGGTCGCGGTAGGACTTGCCGGTGGCCTTCTCGGCGATCATTCCGGCCAGGATGTAATTGGTGTTGGAATAGTAGTAGCCCTCGTTCACGGGCAGCTCGTTGGTGGCGCTCGGATAGGCTGCACCGACAAGCTCCTTGAACGTCAAGTCCCGCTCGGGCTCGTCCGCCCAGATGCGGGACATCCACTCGGTCTCGGAGTAATTCGGAATGCCGCTCGTCATGTCCAGCAGGCCCCGGATGGGGACGTCCTGCCACGCCGGATATTCCGGCAGCCACTTGCCGAGAGAGTCATCGATCGAGAGCTTTCCCGCCGCTTCGAGCTTGAGGATCACCGCGACGGCGAACGACTTCGACGTGCTCCCCATCTGGTAGAGGGTGTCATGGTCGACGGGACCGGCGCCGGGGTCGCGGCCGACTTTCCCGGCGAACGCCTCGATCGCCGGTCCGGCATCGTCGAAGCTTATGTATGCGGCGATGCCGGTGACCTTTTCGATCGGCGCTCGCTTCGCAAGCCACGCGTCGAGCACAGCCTGGACCTTTTCGAGCTGAGTCGACGGCTCGGCGGCCAAAGCGACCGTGCCCACCAGAGCCACGCCAGCTCCGACCAGAGCCACGCTGGCTCCGACCAGAGCCGAAAATATCCTGCTCTTCATTTCGCGCTCCCCGATTGCAATACGACGGGTGTTTCCCGCAACAGCTCTGTGCCGGGATTCCATGGATGAATTCCGGATCGGACGTTCGATTGTACCGATTCCTGGATTGCTCGGAAGCCCGACGAGCGTCGCCGACCCTCAAGGCAGCGCTCGCAACTAAGAGTTGCCGCAATCGGCTTGGCTCTTGCGCATGGAACGCCGTCGTGCCAGCCTCCCGCCGGCCCATACCGGTCAATCATAAGGCGTCGAGACTTGCATACCGAGTCGCTGGCGACGTTCAAGTACCGGGCCTTTATTAGCTACAGCCATGTCGACGAGGGCTGGGCGCGGTGGCTGCACAAGTCCATCGAAAACTACCGCGGAGGGCAACGACCCGGTTCCGCGGCAGATCTTGCGCTCCAGCTTCTGAGCGACCAGGCCTGTCAGGAGAGCGACCCATGAGCGGAACCGCACGACCAGAGCCTCTCACAGGGCGTACCGCCGACGACGACGCGGGCGCGCCGTCCCTTCGGACCGTCGGTCCGGCCATCGGCGATCGGCCGCCGCCGCGCCGTGCCGATGGGGAGGCGGGCGAGGTCGAGGGCGCAGCGGTCCCGCAGCAGCAGCCGGACAAGGACCCGCTGACGCGGGAGCTCGGGCAGGTGATCGACCAGCTCGAGCTGTCGGCGCTGCAGAAGCGCTGCCTGCGCGCCCGCTGGCTCGCTTCCGTCGCGTGGATGGACCGCAAGGCGAGGCAGGCGCAGCGCGCCTATTACGGCCTGCGCCTGTTCATCATCATCGGCGGGCTGATCATCCCCGCCCTGGTCAGCCTCGACCTCGGCGCCGGCCCGGCTGCCGTGCCGCTCAAGGCGGCGACCTTCTGCCTCAGCCTGCTGGTCGCGATCGTCGCCGCGATCGAGGGGTTCTTCCGCTACGGCGAGCGCTGGCGGCACTACCGCTCGATCGTCGAGCGCCTGAAGATCGAAGGCTGGCAGTTCTTCCAGCTGAGCGGCCCGTACCGCCGGCCGGGCACGCACGCCGCCGCCTACCCCGTGTTCGCCGCGCGCATCGAGGAGATCAACCAGAGCGACGTGCAGCAGTACATCACCCAGATCGTCCGCGAGCGGGAAGCCGGCACGGAACAAGCGCGCGCGCGGCCGGCGCAGCCTGCGGCGCCCTCCGACGCATAGCGCCGCCCGCCGCCCCGGGCGGAGCGTCAGCCGAGCAGGCGCAGCGCCGTGCGGATCTCGGGCATCACCCGCTCGGTCGCGGCCTCGCCCTCGGCGATCGCCTCGGCCGCCCGCTCGAACTCGAGCAGCCCCACATGGCCGAGCTGCGGCGTCACGGTGAGATCGGGCGGGTCGCCCGCCAGGCGCGAGCGGGTCATGCGCTCCTGCGTGATGGTGAAGGCGGAGACCAGGACGCCGAACAGGCTCGGCGCGCCGCGCGGGTGGCGGAATCCCTGCTGCCACAGCGCCCCCAGCCGGCCGCGCAGCGCCAGCCGGTCCGCCGCCGACATCTCGCTGGCCGGGTCGAGGCCGGCGCTGCGGCGCACGGTGCGCGAGAGCAGGCGCGCCCGCCCGAGCTGGTCGGCGTTCAGGTTGACCGCGATCACGATGCGGGCGCCGAGCGCACGGCAGACCGAGACCGGTACCGGGTTGACCAGCGCGCCGTCGACCAGCCAGTGGCCCTCGTGCCGCACGGGGGTGAAGATGCCCGGCAGCGAGATCGCCGTGCGCAGCACGTCGACCACCCTGCCCTCGCGCAGCCACATCTCGTGGCCGCTGAGCAGGTCAGTGGCGACCGCGACGAACGGGATCGGCAGGTCCTCGACCCTGCTGTCGGCGAAGTAGCGGCGCATGAAGGTCGCCATGCGCCGGCCGCCGATCAGGCCGCCGCCGGACATGCGCGGGTCGAGATAGGTGAACAGGCGCGCGGCCGTGAGCTGGCGGGCCCAGCTGTCGAGGGTGTCGAGATGGCCGCTGGCATAGACGCCGCCGACCAGGGCGCCGACCGAGGTGCCCGCGATGATGTCGGGCCGCACGCCGGCGCGCTGCAGGGTGCGCAGCACGCCGATATGCGCCCAGCCTCGCGCGCCGCCGCTGCCCAGCGCGAGCCCGATCTTCGGCCGACCTGTCGCGCCGCGGGGGGCGAGCGCGCTCATGCTCCTCCTGCGCGCCTCGCGATGCTCATGCCAGCAGGGCCCTGATGCGGGCGACGACCAGGTCGAGTTCGTCCGGCACCTCGCCGCGCGGCGGCGGGAAGCCTTCGCCGGCGCGCACCGCCAGGCCGCGCTCGATCAGCAGATCGTAGAACGCCGCGAAATCGCGCGTGTGATTGATCGCGCCGATGCCGTACAGCGCCATCGCCGCGGTGCGGCGCAGCCCGCCGGCGCGGGCGCCCTCGAACAGCCGCCGGATCCAGCGTCGCCGGAGCATGTCGAGGCGGCCGAACCAGCCGCTCGGCAGCTCAAGAATCGCGAGCGGCTTGCGCAGGCCCGCGATCTCGACGAGCATCGAGATGCTGTCGCCGGTGACCACGAAGCCGTCGGCGAGGCCGAGCAGCCCGAGATAGGGATTGTCGGGCGCATCCGGCGTCCAGCGGAACAGCCGCGCGCGCTCGGGCAGCTTTGCCTGCAGCGCCTCGATCGTGGCCGCAGGCGTGCGGCGGCTCGTCGAGACGTAAGGCGTGCCGCCCGCCGCCGCGACCTTGCCGATCTCCGCGAGCAGGCGCGCGGTGACCGCGTCGTCGAAGACGAAGGGGCCGGTCGGCCCGCCGACCATGAAGGCGATCAGCGGGCGCGGCAGCTCCGCGAGACGCGGCCGCCAGACCTCGGCCGCAGCCGCGACCTTGCCCTCGTCGATCCGCATCAGCGGCAGCGTCACGGTCAGGACGTTCGGCAGCGGCGGCATCTGGGTCTCGGCGCCGGCGATGATCAGGTCGAACCGCCCGGTCATGCCCGAGGGCTTGGTGATCGTGACCAGCCTGGTGCGCCAGCCGGACTGCCTGGCGATCCACAGCGCCGCCATCGAGGGCCGGCGGCCGATAGTGATGATCAGGTCCGGCCAGGGCGGCTCGAGCGGATCCGAGCGCGCCAGATCGATGTGGTGCAGCGAGGGCCGCACCCAGGGCTTGCGCACCGCGTAGCGTGGCCGCATGACCAGGTTGCGCCGCTCGCACGGCCAGCCCAGCGCCTGCGCGACCATCTCGACCTGGCCGTTGTCGCCGCGCTTGTCGCCCAGTACCAGCCAGACGCGCGGCGTCGCCTGCTCCTGGAGGACCGGCTGCTCGGGGGGTTTTCGCAGGGCCTGCATCGGGCGCCGCTCGACGCGCTCACGCCCGGGCCGCGACGGGCTCCGTCTGATCGGGCGGCGCCGTATAGCCGAACGCCGGCGACAGCCGCTCGGCCATCAGCGCCTCGAGCTCGGCGACCTGCTCCGGGCTGAAATAGTCGCGATAGCCGCCCACCTTGGCACGGCGCACCTTGAAGCTCTCGGGATCGTTGGGATTGCGTAGCGTGAGGCCGCCCTGGCGGAAGAAGCCCTTGCTCTCGAGCGCGCGCAGATTGTCGAACGAGCCGAAGCTGACGGCCTCCTCGATCTCGGCGTCGCTGAAGGTCTCGCCCATCAGCTCCGTGATCCGGCGCAGCGTCGGCGCGGGCTTCGCGCGCAGGTCCTCGTAGCGCACCACGAGGCCGCGCTCGAGGCCGGCGAGGTTGCGCTGCCAGCCGTTCAGATAGGCGATCAGGAACGGCAGGCCGATGTCGCTGTGGCGCACGAACTCCCACATGCCGATCGTCCGCCGGTCGATCGGATGGTCGATGAAGGCGTTGATCAGCTCCTGCTTGTGCGCCGACTGGCGTTTGGTGAACTGGAAATACCAGGACACCGCGATGTCGCACGGATTGCGCGCGAGCAGCACCACGGGCTTGTGGCGCAGCGGCGAATCGGGCGCATCCGGGGCGAGCATGCGGCCGACCGCGCCCTCGTAGCTGTAGTGGCCGTTGGTCGCCGAGATGCGCGGGATCGCCGGGTTGCGCCGCGCCAGCTCGTCGGAGGTGACGATCACCGAGGCGGGAATGCCGTGCCGCACCTGGTAGAGGCGCGACATCATGACCCGCAGCCAGGTGTTGCCGCTCTTGGGATGGCCGATGATCAACAGGTCGGTGCGCAGCGCCTTGCCGACCTCGAGCCGCGCCAGGCCGTGCCGGCGCGTCGCCACCCGCCACGGCCGCGGCAGCATCGCCGTCGGCAGCAGCACCGCCCACTTCTTGACGCCGTCACCGACCTGCAGCATCGCGTCCCTTCGCCCCCGCCGCCCTAGGCCGCCAGACGCGGCGTGCGCTCCAGCACCTCGAACGCGTCGTGGCGCACGTGGTTGCGCTCCATCTCCTCGCGCAGCATCGCCTCCGAGATCACGCCCTTCTCCAGGCATTCGCGCAGCAGGCCGAAGAAGAAGTTCTCCTGGTTCGGATCCCAGTGCCGCTTGTACTGCCCCAGCAGGGCGTAGCGGCCGAACAGGCCGGCGCGGGCGCGCCGGATCCAGCCGAGCGCGCGGAACACGCCGGATCCTTCGGTGGGCGTGAAGTCGACCGGCAGGCCGGTCTTCCAGGGCTGGTTCCAGCGCTTGGTGTTGTGCAGGAGCTTGGTGTTCTCGTCCAGATGGTCGAAGTCGTTCCACTGGGGCTCGAGCAGGCCGATGCTCTCGGGCGGCTCGAGCTTGAGGGAGATCCAGTCCATATAGTCGCGCTTGGACTCGAACATCTCGTCGAACTGCTCGGCGGTGCGCCAGTGGGTGAGCTTGGCGCAGTCGAGCAGCATGACGCTGGAGGCGAAGCTCTTGCGGCCCTTGCGCGCGCGGCACAGCAGCGCCTTGCCCTGCATGTCGCGGGTCAGCAGCCCGTTGACGTCGCCAACCGCGAACACGTCCGGATCGATCACCACGGCGCGGCCCTGGTAGCCCATCAGCTCGGGCGGCATGAAGCGCAGCGGCGTGAACGACTGCAGGTCCTCGATCAGCCACTGCCGCTGCACGCCGTCGCGCAGATAGTACTGGCCCTCGCGGGCATGCAGGAACGGATGATCCTTCGTGTGGATGATCCGCACGTCGAAGGCGTCGGGGTTGCGGCTGTTGCGCTTGAGCGAGTATTGCGACACCAGCGCGCCGACCATCTGCCGATGATTGGTGTGGACGAAGACGCAGTTCTTCACGGCCGAAGATCCATACTGGCTTGAGGCGGGGTGCGGCGGCTCATATCAGAAACGGTAGCCCGGCGGCAAGCTCAGGCGCTCGCCGCCTGCGGCGGGACGCCCTCGCGGGTGTAGCCGAACACCGGCGACAGCTGCTCGGCGATCAGCCGGTCGATCTCGGCGATCTCGCGGTCGTCGAAATAGTCGCGGTAGCCGCCGACCTTGCCGCGACGCGTCTTGAACGACTGCGGGTTCTTGCGATCGCGCGGCCGCATGCGGCCGCCGCTCAGCCAGAACGTGCTGTTCGCCTCCATCCTGCGCATGTTCTCGAACGACGCGAACTCGACCGCCTCGCGGATCTCGTCCGGCGAGCCGGGCGTGCCGATGAAGGCCAGGATCTGCCCCAGGATCTGCTCGGGTCGGGCGCGCAGGTCCTCGTAGCGCACGACCAGGAGATCGTCGCTGCGCTCGGCCTCGCCCGCCCAGCCGTTCATAAACTCGATGGTCCGGGTCAGCCCGGCATATTCGCGGGTCACGAACTCGAAGATGCCGACGTCCCGCCCGCGCTCGGGATAACGGTTCAGCG
>DASUGG010000178.1:0-5774 GCA_036274135.1 Geminicoccaceae bacterium | reverse complement strand
GGCAGCCGCCCGGCGCCGCGCTGTCGCCCCGCCCACCTACTCCTTGTGGCCTTTCCAGTATTTGTTGTCGTCGAAGGACGGGCCCCAGATCATGCCGACGACGTTGTCGCGCTCGGCGATCACCTCGATGTCCTGCCACATGATCACGAAGGGCGAGGTTTCCTGATGCTCGCGCTGGATCTCCTCGTACATCTGGGCGCGCCTGGCGGGATCCCGCTCCAGCACCGCGGCCTCGGTCTTGGCCGTCATCTCCGGGATGTCCCAGGCGTTGCGCCAGGCGAGCTTGCCGGTGAGGTTGGCCTCGTCCGAATTGTCCGGATTGGACGCGAAGGTGTCGGCGTTGGTGTGCGGGTCCTGATAGTCCGGGCCCCAGCGGCCGATGTAGATGTCGTGGTTGCGGGCGCGGTATTTGGTCAGCGTCTGCTTGTTGTCGCCCGGCAGGATCTCGAGCTCGACCCCCGCCTGGGCGAAGGTGCCCTGAATGACCTGGGCGATGTCGCGCTCGGGCGAGGAGTTGATGGTGTCCATCGTGACCTTGAAGCCGTCGGCGAGCCCGGCCTGCGCGAGCAGCTCCTTGGCCTTGTCGACGTCGAGCGTGTAGGGCTTGTCGTCGATGGCGCCGAGGAAGCCCTGCGGCAGGAACGACTGGTGCACCGTCGCCGAGCCCTTCAGGATGGTATCCGCGATGCCGTCGTAGTCGATCAGGTACTTCAGCGCCGTCCGCACCTCGGGCTTGGCGAGATACTGGTTCTTCTGATTGAGCCCAAGGTAGTAGATCGCGCCCTTGGGCACCTCCTGGATGCCGATGCCGGGGCTGCCGCGCAGGCTCTCGATCTGGTCGGCGTCGAGATTGCGGGCGATGTCGATGTCGCCCTTCTGCAGCAGCAGCGCCTGCGTCCCGGGCTCGGGGATGTGCCGGGTGACCACGCGCTTGAATCCCGGCGCGCCGCCCCAGTAGTCCTCGTTGGCCTCGATGATGATGCTCTCGTTCGGCTTCCACGAGCGCAGCATGAAGGGGCCCGAGCCGGCAGATGCGGTGCGCAGCCATTCGTGGCCCATGTCGCCGTTCTGCTCGTGCTCCATCGCCAGCTTCTTGTCGACCACCGAGCCGACCGTCGCGGTCAGGCAGTAGAGGAAGAAGGTCGGCGCGTAGGGCTTGTCGAGTTCGACCTGGAAGGTCTCGTCGTCGATCACCCTGACGCGCTGGTCGACGTTCTCCGGCGTGAAGCCGAACTGGGTCAGGATGAAGGAGGGCGTCTTGTTGAGCTTGATGACCCGCTGCAGCGACCACGCGGCGTCCTCGGCGGTCAGCGGGTTGCCGCTGTGGAAGGTGATGCCCGGGCGGATCTTGAAGGTATAGGTCTTGCCGTCGTCGGCGACCTCCCAGCTCTCGGCGACATGGCCGCGCAGGTCGGTGACGTCGTCGACCGGGTAGGTGACCAGACGGTCGTAGACGTTGGCGGCGTATTCGGCGGCGCTGAACTCGAACACCTCCGCCGGATCGAGGGTGATCATGTCGTCGATCTGCCAGGCCTGCACCAGTGTGTCGGCCGGCGTCTCGGCGTGCAGCGCCGGCGTGAGGACGGAAAGCGACAGGCCGACGCAGCCCGCCAGGAACGCATGCGATGGTTTCATTGTCTTGCACTCCCTGAGCGGCGCCCGGTCGTGTAGCAGGCGCCTGCCTTGACGTCTGCCGACAGGCTCAGCTTTTGCCGGCCGGCTGTCAACCGGGCGGCCGTTGCCGGCGCGCCTTGAACGTCGGGGTAGTTCCACCACGCCCTGGTGTGCTACTTTCGCTTTCCTGTCCTGCGGGAGGCGGCGGTGTCCAGGGAGAAGCTGCCACGGCTCGGTCCGGTCGGCGTCGACCAGCTGGAGAAGGCGAGCCAGGCCGGCCGCGCCGATGCCGGCAGCGCCGCGCTCGGCCACGCCGAGCGCGACGCGATCCGAAGCCGCCGCGAGCGCTACGGCCTGCCCGCGGCGAGCGACGTGAACCTGTTCGGCCTCGCCCTGTCCGGCGGTGGCATTCGCAGCGCCACCTTCGCGCTCGGCGTGCTGCAGGCCATGGCTGCGCGCGATCTGCTCAAGCATGTCGACTACCTGTCGACCGTCTCCGGCGGCGGCTATATCGGCAGCTCGCTCCTGTGGTGGCTGTCCGGGCTCTCCGGCCGCACCTTCGGCCTGCGGCCGTACCGCGACGACGTCGGCGAGGCGGAGTGGTTTCCTTACGGCACCGATGATCCGAGCGTCTGGCGCGACCGCGCCGGCCAGGCCGACGGCCCGCGCCTGCTGCGCAACCTCAAGGAGAACGGCAACTACCTGACCCCCGGCCGGGGCATCAACGTCATGTCGCTGATCGCCGTGGTGCTGCGCGGCGTGGTCCTGAACCTTCTGTTCTGGCTTCCGCCGATCAGCTTGGCGCTCGGGCTGCTGCACGCGACCGGCGGCTACGGCCTGGCGCTCTGGCTCGCGGTCTTCCTGGCGCTCCTGCTGGTGCTCGCCGCGATCGTCTACTCGCTCGCCACGGGACAGGACCGCCTGGCGCGGCGGCTCGGCTACAAGGTGCGGCGCCTGAGCGAGAAGTGGGCCGGCCGGGTCATCACGGTCGCGGTGATCGCGGCGCTGGTCGCCTCGATCGACCTCGCGCACGGCCGTCTGGTCGCGGAGGGCGGCCAGATGACCGCCGGCGCCCTGTCGACCCTCGGCGGCCTGGCCGCCGGCCTGGTGACCTATTTCCGCACGATGCGCGGCGCGGTCGGCAGCGTCCGCAAGCTGCCCGGCATGACCACGAGGCTCGTGGCGCTGCTCGCCGCCGCGCTGATCGTTTACGGCGTCCTGCTGCTCTGCCACGGCCTTACCGTGATCCTCGTCGACCGCGACCTCTGGCGCTGGGGCCTGCTGGTCGCGGCCCTCCTCCTGCTGATCAGCGTCGCGGTGAACATCAACCACATCTCGGTGCACCGGATGTACCGCGACCGGCTGATGGAGGCGTTCATGCCGGCGTTCGCGCCGGCGCTGCGGGGCAGGAGCGAGACGGCGCCGGCGGAGGCCGACGGCATGCGCCTGCACCAGGTCGACGAGCGCAACAGCCCGTTCCCGATTCTCAACGCCAACCTGTTGCTGGTCGACAGCAAGGAGCGGCGCCGCAAGCTGCGCGGCGGCGACAGCTTCGTCCTGACGCCGCGCTACTGCGGCAGCAACGCCACCGGCTGGGTCGACTGCCGCGATTTGATGCACGACGACATGACCCTGCCGAGCGCGATGGCGATCTCCGGCGCCGCCGCCAACCCGAACACCGGCTCCGGCGGCGTCGGCCTGACCCGCAGCCGGCTGATCGCGGTGCTGATGGCGTTCACCGGCCTGCGGCTGGGCTACTGGCTGCCCAATTTCGGCCATGCGCGGCCGCCGTCCTGGCTGCCGAACCACGTCTGGCCCGGCCTCAGCACCGTCCTGCCGCTGGGGCATGACGAGCGGGGCCGCTTCCTTGAGCTGAGCGACGGCGGCCATTTCGAGAATCTCGGGCTGTACGAGCTGGTGCGCCGGCGGGTGCGGCTGATCGTGCTGTGCGACGCCGCCCAGGACCCCGACTTCGCCTTCGAGGATCTGCAGCGCGCCCAGCGTCGCATCGCCGCCGACTTCGGCGCCGTGCTCGAACTGACGCCCGCGACGCTCGAGCGCCTGATCCCGCGCCGGACCGACCACCGCTTCCCCGAGAGCGATCTCAGGCTCGCGGACAGCGGCCACGTGGTGGGTCGGATCCGCTACAGCGACGGCAGCGCCGCGACGCTGATCTATCTGAAGACGACCCTGATCGACGACCTGCCGCTCGGCCTGCTCGGCTATCGCGGCGCCAACCCCACCTTTCCCGACCAGTCGACCACCGACCAGTTCTTCGACGAGGAGCAGTTCGAGGCCTATCGCGAGCTCGGCTTCATCACCGCCGAACGCATGATGCGCGATCGCACGGCACAGGCCGACATCGCCGCGGCGCTGGGGCCGGCCGCGCGCTGGGAGGCGCCCGCCCCGCCGCCGACCGGCCAAGGCGAGCCGCCGCCGGCTACAGCCGCGCCAGCCGCTCGGTCAGCAGCGCGAAGAAGCCGTCCGCATCGACCCGATCGATGACCGTGGCGTTCGGCACGCCGCGGCCTCGCCCCGACCAGTCGACCACCGTGCGCCCCAGCGTGTGCCGGCCCTTGGTCTCGACCACGACGTGGCAGTCGCGGCCGGCGAACAGCTCGGGCCGCAGCAGATAGGCGATCACGCACGGGTCGTGCATCGGCGCGCCCGGGCGCTTGCGCCTCGTCTGGTCGTAAATGTTGTAGAATTCGAGCAGCCCGCCGACGGCCCGGCTGACCCTGCTGTCCGTCGCCGCGATGGCGCGCACCCGCTCGGGCGTCGCGAGCACCTGGTGCGTCACGTCGAGGCCGAGCATGGTGAGCTTGACGCCCGCCTCGAACACGATCTCGGCGGCGTGCGGGTCGGCATAGATGTTGAACTCGGCCGCCGGCGTGATGTTGCCCTCGCCGATCGCGCCACCCATCAGCACGATCTCGCGGATATGGCCGACGATGTCGGGCGCCTTCTGGATCGCCATGGCGATGTTGGTGAGCGGCCCGAGCGGGCAGAGCGTGACGGCGCCCGGCCGGGCGCGCAGGCTCACGACGATCGCATCGACCGCGTGCGCGTCCGCGAGCGGCAGCGAGGGCTCCGGCAGCTCGGCGCCGTCCAGCCCGGTGCGGCCGTGGATATACTCGGCCGTGACCATGTCGCGCCGCAGCGGCCGGTCGCAGCCGGCATGCACCGGGACCCGCCGCCCGGCGAGCTCGACGATCTTGCGGGCGTTCTTCTCCGTGAGCGCCAGCGGGACGTTGCCGGCGACGGCGGTGATCGCCAGCACCTCGAGTTCCTCGGGCGAGGCCAGCGCCAGCAGGATGGCGAGCGCATCGTCCTGCCCCGGGTCGCAGTCGATGATGATCGGGCGTGGCGGCATGCTCTCCTCCGCGCGACGCCATGGGCTACTGGCGGTGCCCCGCGGCACGGCGCGAGCGGGCGGCCAAACGCAGACGTGGAAGCTTCGGCCGCCGCGGCTGTTCACCGACTAGCAGAAGCTGGTGTCCACGACCACGGTCATCGCGAGCGGTTCGGCCATGCGCTACGGCAATATCTTGTTGATCCTGACGGCGGGACTCACGCTGCTGCCGACGGGACGGTTGCTGGCCGACGACAAGGCGGCTGCCCCGGCGGGCTGCGAGCACCGGCTGGCCGGGATCGAGCAGCGGCTCGCCGCCTCCGACATCGCGGCGCGCAAGCAGGCGCAGATCCGGCAGATCATCGACGGCGCGCGCACGCTCGGCCAGCTGGGCGACGCCCGGCGCTGCGCCAATCTGGCCGACCAGCTCGACCGGCTGCTGAACACTCTCTAGATTGGCCTCGCAGCGGCCGGGGTGGCAGCGGCACGCCGGGACGACGCGCCTCCGCCACGATTGCGCCGCGGGTTCCGGACCGGAACCTGTACCCCAGGCTCATTACCTCGGCGCCCCGACGCCGTGCTCGGGGCCTGCTCGCGCCTTACTTCCTGATGACGCCCATCCGGCCGCCTGCGATCAGCGACGCCACATCGGCCAGAACGCTGGGAAGAGAGCGCCGCGGATAGACCAGATAGACCGGCTCCCACACCGGATCGAACTTGTCCTTGAACGCGCGCAGGCCCTCGAAATTGTAGAGGCTGGCACCGTGCCGATAAAGGAAGCGCCCGAGCTTGCTCCAGAGCGGCGCCA
>DASUGG010000177.1:0-6252 GCA_036274135.1 Geminicoccaceae bacterium | reverse complement strand
GGACCGCAGGAGAGGGCTCATCGTTGTCACCTACACCGGCAGTCCCGAGCAGTTCGTGGATTGCGGCTGGATCGTCCAGCAGGGTCCGCAGGGCCTGAACAAGGTCCCTGGCGCGAGCGACCAGGCCGTCTTCCAGGGCGTCGCCCGAGCCGATGGCGCGAGCATGCGACGCAACCTGAAGCTCGACGCCCGGTCGGTCGTACGGGTCCGGCCTGTCGGCATCTACACCGACGTGTCCGTCAACAGCGTCTACGTCCTGACCAAAACGGTGGGCCTCGAGGATACGTCGGGTCAGCAGCGGGGGCGGCGCGACGAGGTCATCAGCTTCAGGACGGGGGGCAAGGGCAAGTTCGACGCGGGCACGCTGTGCCAGCCGACCGGGAAGCTCGAGCTCCTGGCGCTGGATGCCCTGCCGCGTTCCGCCACCGTCGCGACCACGGCGGAAGCCGACTTGGCCGTGGCGTCGGTAGACGAGAACGGCCTCGCCTGTGACGGCGCCGATCAGCCCTATTGCGAGGCGCTCCAGATCACCGCGCCCTATCGTGAAGCCAACACGCTGCAGGCATTCGGCCTGCGCCTCGACGTCAGGACCACGGACGGCGTCCTCTATGGCGGCGACATCGTCGTCCTCGACATCAGCTTTCCGACCTACGATTCGTACCTGCACGTCGCCTACCTGGATCGCGCCGGTAGGGTGGACACGCTCATTCCGGGCAACCAGCAGATCTGGCCCGCCCAGGCTGCCAACTTCGTCGAAGAGACGGCGCATGCGATCGGTGAGCCGTTCGGCGTCGAGGCGATCGTCGCGATCGCGTCCGAGCAGCCGCTGTTTCGCAGGGCGCGGCCGCGCTCCGAGCGCGCCTCCACCTATCTGAGCGCGTTGCGCCAGGCGCTTGCCGATCTGCAGGCCGAGCATCCCGGAATGCGCATTGCGGCCAACGTGATCCTGTTGCGGACGGCGCCGCGAGACGACGCGACCAGCGCTGGCGTATCGTCCGGATCAGGAAGGCCGACCAGGGGTTAGGGCCCATGCAGGGACGCTACTTGATCCTCTTGCTGGTTCTGGCGGTGATGTGCGGCTGCGCCCGCACCGCGCAGGTCAACGGGGTGCAGCGGGAGCTGCTCAAGCCGGCGCGCGACGCGGATGCGCGCGGGCAGCAGGAGCTCGCGTTCGAGCTGTACCGCGACCTCGCCGAGGACGGCATCGCGGTGGCCCAGTACCAGGTGGCGCGGCGCTACGAGACCGGTGAGGGCACGCAGGTGAACTATGCCGAGGCGGCGCGCTGGTATTCTTCGGCTGCCGAGATGGGATTTGACCGTTCTTACGTCAGGCTGGCGAAGCTCTACGAGTTCGGGTCGGGAGTTCCCCAGGATCTCGACCAGGCGTTCGTCTACTACAACAAGGCGGCGGAAGCGGGCGACGGATCGGTGCACTACAAGCTCGGCACGATGCTCGAGCGCGGCAGGGGTACGAACGTCGACGTGGCAGCTGCGGCGGGCCACTACGAGATCGCCGCCAACGATGGCGACTACCTGGCGCAGCTCGAGCTGGCCCGGTTCTACGAGCAAGGGCTCGGGGTGGCGCAGGACCAGGCTGCGGCGGAGCACTGGTATGCCGAGGGCGCGAAAGGAGCGCGCAAGGCGGCGGGCCGCGGCGACGTCAGAGCGCAGGAGATCCTCGCCGGCCTCTATCTGGAGGGCAAGGGCGTAGCCGTGGATCGCGAGCAAGCCGTCACCTGGTTCAACACGGCCGCCCAGAAAGGGCATCTATCGTCGCAGATCAAGCTTGCCCGCGTGTTCGACAGCAACGATGGAGCCCCGCGCAATGCTCCCCTCGCGGCGCGCTACTACCAGATGGCGGCCGATCAGGGACATGGGGGTGCTCAGTATGCGCTCGGTCGGATGTACGCGACCGGCGATGGCGTGCCGCGTGACGAGACCGCCGCGAAGGACCTCCTTCTGAAGGCCGCGGCGCAGGGGGAGACGCGCGGCTATGTCGTGCTGGGCGATATGTACGCCGCAGGGCGTGGAATTCCAGAGAACGACAGCGAGGCCCTGAAATGGTACATGGAGGCGGCGCGACACGGCGATCCGAATGCTCTGTACCGGATCGGCGGGATGTATGAGGGGGGCCGCGGCGTGACGCAGGATCCGGTGCAGGCCCTGATGTGGTACATGCTCGCCGAGCAGGAAGGCTATCAGGCGTCGCAGGAGCCGGTTCAGCGCCTCAGCGCCGGCATGGATGCCGACGAGGTTCGCCGGGCCGGGCAGCTGGCGCAGGCGTGGCGACGCGGCAACCTGTCGAGCTGAGGGCCTGACGGCCCTCGGTAGCCGCCGCGGCCGCGCAGGACGGGTGAGGTGATGGGCGCGGCCAGCGGGACGGCGCAAGCTGCCGAAGCCGGGATCGGCGAGGTCGCGTTCGAGGCGGCGCTCGCCGCGATCCGCGCCGCCGAGCGCACCTATCTCCGGATCGGGCGGGTCACCGCCAGCTCGGACGAATATCAGGATCCCGCCGCCTTCTGCGAGGCGCTGACCCGCACGGCACTCGACGGGACAGCCTTTGCCGACACGCAGGCGCGGGTGCGCTTCTTCGCCTGGGCGACCGACCGGGCGCCGCGCGCCAAGCTGCTGCCGGTCGTCGCCTGCGCCGATCTGCTCGCGCATGCCGAGGCGCGTCTGGCGCGGATGTACGCGGAGCGCGCGCTGGGGGTGAATCAGAACGATCTGTATGCCCAGGCGCTGTACGATCGCTGTCATCCCGAGAGGCCGGCCGATCCCGATCTGCGCGGCCGGTTCTGCTCCAACCCCTTCGACAAGCTGGAGACGCTTTCGCGCGGCGAGGTGTACTTCTGCTGCCCCGCCTGGCAGCCGATCCCGATCGGCAACCTCGAATCCCAGTCGGCCGCCGAGATCTGGAACTCGCCGGCGGCGCAGGACATCCGCCGCTCGATCCTGGACGGCAGCTATCGCTACTGCAGCCGCATGCACTGCCCGAAGCTCACCGCGCAGAGCCTGCCGAAGGCGGCCGACGTGACCAACCGCGAGCATCGCGGCTTCATCGCGGCGCGACAGACCCGCCTCGAGCGCGGCCCCAGGCGGCTCGTGCTGAACCACGACCGCTCGTGCAATCTCTCCTGCCCCTCCTGCCGCACCCGCCTGATCGTCGCCGGCAAGGCCGAGCAGGAGCGGATGAACCAGATCGCCGACCGGGTGCTCAAGCCGCTGTTCGCCCATGCCCGCAAGGTGCACATCACGGCCGGCGGCGACGCGTTCGGCAGCGCCCACTACCGCTACGTGCTGCGCTCCATCAGCCGCGAGCGGCCGGCCGGCCTGCGGGTCGACCTGCAGACCAACGGCCTCTTGATGGCGCCGTCGTGGGACGAGCTGCAGCTCGACGGCCTCGTGGACCGGGTCTATGTCTCGATCGACGCGACGCGGGCGTCCACCTACGAGCTCGTCCGGCGCGGCGGCAGCTTCGAGCGCCTGCTCGACAATCTGGCGTTCGCCGCCGAGAAGCGGCGCAAGGGCCTGATCAGCCATGTCCGCCTCGATTTCGTGGTCCAGACCCTGAACTTTCGCGAGATGCCCGAGGCGGTCGAGCTGGTGCGCCGGTTCGGCTTCGACGGCCTGAAGTTCCAGATGATCCGCAGCTGGAACACCTACAGCCCCGAGGAGTTCGCCTGGCACAATATCGGCTCGCCGGACCATCCGCAGTTCGCCGAGCTGCTCGAGGTCCTGCGCGATCCGCGCCTGCGCGCCGGCTTCGTCGAATTCTGGGGCTTTCACAGCGTCGAGCCAGGTGCCCTGCCGGCAGCCTCATGATCAGCCTCTCGGTGATCGTGTGCACCAGGGACCGACCGCAGCCGCTCGGGCGCTGCCTTGCCCGGATGCGCGCGCTGGTGCCGCCGACCCAGGGCACGGTCGAGATCCTGGTGGTCAACAACGGCCATCGCGACGGCGTGCCCGAGCTGGTGCGCGAGGTGGCGCAGGGCGCATCGCTTGCGTTCCGCTATCTCGAAGAGCCGGCGCCCGGCCTCGCGCGCGGGCGCAATCGTGGGCTTGCGGCGGCGCGCGGCGAGATCGTCGCGTTCACCGACGACGACTGCCTGCCGGCCGAGGACTGGCTCGCGGCGCTCGAGACCGCCTTCTGCCGCCGCGCCGTCGACCTGCTGGGCGGGCGGGTCGAGCTGCATGATCCGAGCGACCGCGCGGTCACCATCAAGACCAAGCCGCGGCGCGAAGCCCTCCTTGCGGCGGCTGACCTCGACGGCTTCCTGCACGGCTGCAACTTCGCCTTCCGGCGCAGCGTGGTCGAGCGGATCGGCGGCTTCGATCCGCGGCTGGGGGCCGGCTCGCTGGTGCCGGGCGCCGAGGACACCGATCTCGTCTATCGCGCTTTTCGCGCCGGCTTCGGGGTGAGCTACGAGCCGAGCGTGGTGGTGGCGCACGCGCACGGTCGCAAGACGGCGCGGGCCGAGGCGCGCCTGCGGCGACGCTATCGGATCGCGATCGGCGCGTTGCAGGCCAAGTACGCGCTGCGCGGCGACCCCGACATGCGGGCCTGGCTCCTGCGCGATCTGCGCCGTCACCTCGACGCGGCCGGCGCCGCCTGGCGCTCGCCGCGGCGGATGGCGACGGCGTTACGCTTCGCCTCGCACCACCTGCAGGGCGCCGCGCGCTATCTGCTCGCGAGCATGCTGACGCGCGACGACACGGGCGCCGCGACGTCCGGCGCCCGAGCATGTCGATCGCAGCGGCGGGATCGTGGACGTGACCCGGCGGCGGCCCCGAAGGATTGATCGGCTGCGTGACCCTGGAGTTGGCTGGGGCGGCAGGATTCGAACCTGCGAATGCCGGATCCAAAGTCCGGTGCCTTACCGCTTGGCGACGCCCCAAGGTCGGCGCAGGAGCATAAGAACCCCGGCCGGCACCTCACAAGGCCTTTATGCCCGAGCGCGCACCGCGACCGGGCTGCCGGGCGCGAGGCCGAAGGTCGCCGCCGCCGAACCGCCATGGACGGCGATCTCGGCGAGCCCGTTGGCGTTCTCGTACCACATCGCCTCGCCCGCCGGCACGTCGGCGAAGATCCGCCGCCGCACGAGGCGCCGTCCGGCGACCTCCAGCACGGTTCCCTGCGCCAGGGTCGCGGCGCGCAGGCCGGTCATGGCGTTGCCGTAACGATCCACGTAGGCGATCGCGGGCAGATCGTCGGGCCAGACCGGAAAGCGCACGGGCTCGACCTGCGGGCCCTGCGGCAGGTCGCCCAGCGCGAGGCGGGCAGCGGCCGGCGCGAACACGTCGCGGCCGTGGAAGGTCGGCGCGATCCCGTGCGCCGGGACGTCGATCGACCAGGCGCGCCAGGCCCGGGCACGGCGCAGGGTCGGCTCGAACAGGCCGTTGTCGGGGCCGGTCAGCCACAGGCCGTCGGCCTCGACGACCAGCGCCCGGCGCGTGCCGCCGACGCCGGGGTCGACCACCGCGGCGATCACGTCGCCCGGCTCGAAGGGCTGCAGGTAGGCGGCGAGCAGGTAGGCGGCGAGCTGCGGCGCGAAGGCCGGCAGGTCGGCGAACAGGTCCACCACCGGCAGCTGCGGCGCCAGGCGCGCCAGCACCGCCTTGACCTGGCCCGTGTAGGGGCCGGCGAGCCCGAAGTCGGTGCACAGGACGATCATGGCCCGTCCTCTTGCGTGACGCCTCAGCCGATCGTGCTGGCCGCGAGCCACCAGCCGGGCCGCGTCCGGCCGATGGCGGCGGCGGCGGCATCGCGCGCGGCGGCCGTCGCGAACAGGCCGAAGCAGGTGGCGCCGCTGCCCGACATCCGCGCCAGCGTGCAGCCCTGCTGCGCCGCGAGCGCCGCCAGCACCTCGCCGATCTGCGGCAGCAGGCGTACGGCCGGCGTCTCCAGGTGGTTGGCGCCGGCGCGCAGCCACGCCAGGAAGGCATCCGTCCCGCGCGGCGGCGGCCAGGGCCGCGGGGCCGGCCGCCCGCTCGCCTCGAGCGCGCGGAACACCGCCGCGGTCGCGAGCGGCAGGCCCGGATGGACCAGCAGCAGCGGCAGCGGCGGCAGGCCGTCGCAGGGCTCGAGAAGCTCGCCTGCGCCGCGCATCCGCGCCGCGCTCGCGGCGAGGCACACCGGCACGTCGGCGCCGAGCCCGGCGGCGAGCCCGGCCAGGTCGGCCGGCGCCATGCCCAGGCGCCACAGCCGGTTCAGCCCGCGCAGCGCCGCCGCGGCATCCGCCGAGCCGCCGCCCA
>DASUGG010000176.1:0-10696 GCA_036274135.1 Geminicoccaceae bacterium | reverse complement strand
CCGGCCAGCGCCACGAACACGACGGTATCGCGGGTCAGCTGCGCGGCATCGAACAGGAACCCGCGCCAGGCCGGCGTGACCTGCGGCCAGCCCGACTGCGGCCGCGCGCGGCCGCAGTCGGCGGCCGGCGAGCCGGGCGGCAGCGCCATCGCCGATGCGCGCGCCTGAGCCGAAGTCGGTGCGGTCCGGGCGGGTCGTTCCATGGCGTGCTCCTTCGTCGTTGCGATCGGGGGCCCGGCTCAGCTGCAGAGGCGACCGGGAGCGCGTACGGCCGGCGACAAGCTGCCCTGCTCGATCGGGCTGCCCTCTCCTGGGCGCCCTCGGGTCGCGCGGACAGAGGCGCCACCACGGTAGCGGTGCCGGGCGCCTCTGCCGACCATCCTGAGCCCCACGCCGCGCAGCCGATGCGCCACCAGCATGTGCCGACCGCACGCGCCGGCGGCCGACGTCCGGCCGGGGTCTGGCGCATGCCAGCGAGACCGGAAAGGCGGAAGGGTGCGCGACGCCATCGAACTCCTCCTTCGGAGCGCTCCTCGCCATCGGCGAGGAAAGACGCGCATGCTTGAATCGAAGGGTCGCGAAGATAGTCTATTATGTCAATAGGCTTTAACCATGTTTCCGCTGCCATCGCGCACACGGCACCCTCGGCCGCGCCTGCTGCCGGCTCCCGGCCGCTTCGAGCGCGACGGTCCCTCGGCCCGCTGACCCAGGAAACCTACTGGGAGACCACCGCGGCGCCGGAGATCCGCGAGCAGGGACACGGCCTGGCCAGGCGGCTCGCCACGAAGGGCGCCACGATGGGCGCGGGTGCTGGGTCTGCCCGCCATTCCGCCGTCGCCGGTCGAGACGGCCGTCGCCGAAGCGGGCCGCGATGCCGCGCGCCGGCCGTCGCGCCGCGATCGGGCTAGCGGCGACGCGTGCGCACGGCCGCCGATTTTCGCGCCGCGTCGAGCGCGGCGATCGCGACCTGCTCCGCTTGGTTGCGGATCTCGGCCACCGAGACGAACTCCCAATACATCCCGCGGACAATCGGGCCGGTGCCGAACAGCTTGGACGATCAACCTGTGGCGCCCCAGGCCTCGGGCCCGGTCGCCCTAGCCCTGCGCGACGGCGAAGCCGGCGCGGGGGGGGCGGCGCTAGGCGACTTCCCGCTGCGGCAAGGAGGGGCGGGCGGCGCCGCCCTTGATGGCATCGGCCAGGGTCGTGCGATCGAGCACGGTCGCCGTCACCTGGTGGGTGAGGGCGAACACCCGACGGATCGCGCAGGTCGCCTCGTCGATGCAGTCCTCGCAGCGCCGATAGGCCATGACGCTGAGGCAGGGCAGGGGCGCGAGCGGGCCGTCGATGATCCGCACCACCTGGCCGAACGAGATCTCCGAGGCCGGCTTGAGCAGGGCGTAGCCGCCGCTGCGCCCCCGCCGGCTCTGCACGAGGCCGTGGTGCTTCAGATCGAGCAGGATCTGCTCGAGGAACTTCTTGGGCAGGTTGTGGCGCTCGGCGATGTCGGAGATCAACACGGGCTTGTCGCCCTCCTCGGCCAGCACCAGCAGGGCGCGAAGGGCGTATTTCGCTTTCTGAGAGAGCATGGAACCGTCTTTCTTGGCTGCATCGAGCATACGCGAGCGCGCCCGTCCGGTCAAACATATCTCCGCTAAGCTCATAGAGTTAATGGTTTTCCCGCTAGAACGGCCAGACCAGGGGGATGGCCAGCAGGGATACCAGCAGCACGACGGTCTCGAGCCCGAGGCCGACCCGCCAGAAATCGCCGAAGCGGTAGCCGCCGGGGCCCATGATGATGGCGTTGTTGTGGTGGCCGAAGGGGGTCAGGAAATCGCAGGACGCGCCGATCGCGACCGCCATCAGAAAGGCGTCAGGCACGAGGTGCATGCGCTCGGCGATGCTGATGGCGATCGGCGCCATGATCACCGCGGTCGCCGCATTGTTGAGCACCGGCGTGATCGCCATCGTCATCACCAGCACCACCGCGAGCATGACGAGCGGGCCGACCTCGCCCGCGATCGTCAGGATGCTGCCGGCGATCAGCTGCGCCGCGCCCGTGTCCTGGAGCGCATCGCCCAGCGGGATCATCGCCCCGAGCAGCACGATCACCGGCCAGTCGATGCTGTCGTACAGCTGCGCGGGGCGGATCACCCGGGTCAGCAGCATGGCCACGACCACGCTCGTGAAGGCCGCCGCGGCCGGCAGCAGCCCCGACGCCGCGAGCGCGATGCCGGCCGCGAACAGCGCGATCGGCGTGGCGATGCGGCGCGGCTGCAGCGTCAGCCGGCGGTCAGCGAGCGGCAGGCAGCCGAGGTCCGCGACGGTGGCGCGCAGCCGCGCCGGCTCGCCTTCGAGCAGCAGCACGTCGCCGACGCTGAGCGTGGCGTCGCCCAGGCGCCCCTCGAAGCGGCGGCCCTGGCGCGAGGCGGCGACCAGGGTGACGCCGTAGCGCCGTCGCAGATCGAGGGACGAGGGCGAGCTGCCCTGCACGACGGCATTGGGCAGGACCACGGCCTCGATCAGGTTGAGCTCGCCGCCGCCGTTCGGCGCCTGCGCCGCGCTCCGCTGCACCAGCTCCAGCCCGTCCGCTTCGATCGTGCGCGCCAGCCTCGCCGTATCCGCCTGCAGGAGCAGGATGTCGTCCGCCTGCAGCGCCACCGCTGCCAGCCGCGCGAACACGTTGCGGCCGGCCCGCACGACCCCGAGCACGACGATGCCGCTGTCCGCCGCGAAGCGGCCGACGGCCTGGCCGACCAGCCGGGAGGCAGGCGGGACGCGCGCCTCGGTGACGTAGTCGCCCACCTCGAAGGCTTCGTCGCCCGCCGCCGGACCGCGGTCGGCCGGCAGGAAGCGCCAGCCGACCAGCAGCAGATACGCGATCCCGGCGACGCTGACGGCGAGACCTGTCGGCGCGAAGTCGAACAGCAGGAAGCGCTCGCCGGTCGCCTGCGCGCGGAAGCCGGCGATCAGCAGGTTCGGCGGCGTGCCGATCAGCGTCGTCATGCCGCCGAGCAGGGTCGCGAACGACAGCGGCATCAGCAGCAGGGCGGGCGCGTAGCCGTGCCGCCGCGCGGTCGACAGCGCCACCGGCAGCAGCAGGGCGAGCGCGCCGACATTGTTCATGAAGGCTGACAGCAGGGCGCCGAGCACGCAGAACGAGGCGAGGTGCGCGAAGCGCGCGCTGCGCACGCCGATCAGCCTGGCGGCCAGCGCGTCGATCGCTCCCGATCGGCCGAGCGCGCGGCTGATCACCAGGACGGCCGCCACGGTGATGACCGCCGGGTTGCTGAAGCCGACGAACGCCTGGTCCGGCCCGACCAGACCGACCAGGACGCAGACCATCAGGCTCGTCATCGCGACCAGGTCGTAGCGCCAGCGGTCCCAGACGAAGACCGCCAGCGTGCCCGCCAGCACGACGAGTATGGTGCCCTGCTCCCAGGTCATCCCGGCTCGGCCCCGTGTCGAGCCGGGATTGTGTGGTGCGCGTCGTCGGCTCCGCAAGAGGCAGCGTACGGACCGTGATGCGCCGCCCGCGCGCGGGGGCACCGCCGCAGGCAGGCGTGGCGCGATCAGGACGCCGACGGAGCCGGTCTCTGGAGCTACGCGGCGGCGGCTGGCCCGGTGCGCGCGCCCGTCACCCGCGCCGGCGCAGCGACTCGACGACGCGGTCCGCCATGCGGGCGCAGCGGACGCCGTCGAAGGGGAACAGGTCGCTGAGCGAGGCCGCGAGCCGCTGCTCGATCGCGGCGCGCATCAGCTTGCGGGCGCGATGCAGGCGTGTCTTGACCGTCTCGGGCCTGACCGACAGCTGCGCCGCCGTCTCCTCGATGCTCAACCCTTCGACATCGCGAAGGATGAAGGTGGTGCGAAACGAATCGGGCAGCCTGTCGACGGCGTCCTCCAGCAGCTGCCGGACCTGGCTTCGGGCCGCCTCGGCTTCGGGGCCGGCGGGCAGCAGCGACGAGGGAAACATGATCAGGCGTCCTTCGCTCCGGTCGCTTGCGGCGTCGAGCTCGGCAAGCTCCGTCGTCGGTCGGTGGCGGCGCAGGCGGCCGAGCGCCTCGTTCAGCGCGATCCGGGTGAGCCAGGTCGACAGCAGCGCCTCGCCGCGAAACGAATCGAGGTTGGTGAAGGCGCGGACATAGGTCTCCTGCACGACGTCCTCGGCTTCGGCATCGCTGCGCACGACGCTGCGCGCGACCCGGAACAGGCGCTGGTTGTGCCGCTGGATCAGGACGCGGACCGCGCCCTCGTCGCCGCGCCGCGCCAGCGCGACCAGCGCCTGGTCGCCGAGCGCCGCCCGATCGGGGTGGCGCTGCAAGCTCGCCAACTGCATGTCCGGCCTCCGTTTCTCCGCTGCCGCCCGGAGCTCCTTGACCATGCACGCCGCCAGCCATTCTACAGGCAGCCGGGTCGCACAGGTCGAGGAAGATCTAAACCCGCCGGACGGCTCCCTTCGCCATGATCTCCTCGACCGCCGGAAAGGCTTGCAGGGCCACTTCCGGCATGTCGCCCTCGGCGCCGCCGGCCGCCATCCAGGCCTGCGCGTCCGGCGCGCCGACGACGATGCGCCCGACCATGCCGGCATGCTCATGCGGCACGCAGTAGTAGTCGTAGACGCCCTTCTCGGTGAAGGTCACCGAGAACGTCTCGTCGGGCATCAGGTAGCCGGAATCCCACGGTCGCGCGGCCGCGGGCATGCGCAGCGGCCGATCGAAATTCTCGGGATTGTAGCTCGTCGTGGTGTGCACGTTGCCGGCGTCACGGTTGGTCCAGCGGATCGTCTGGCCGGGCGCGATCAGGATGCCGACCGGATCGAACCAAACCCGCGAGCCGTCCGGCCGCCCCTGCATCGCGATCTCCACAGGCTCGTCGGCCAAGGCGCCGAGCGGCAGGGAGAGCGCGGCGAGTCCGCCGCCCAGGCTCAGCAGGGTGCGGCGCGTCAGCATTACTGGGCGACCTTCGCCTCGTCGGCGGCGGACACGTGCCAGAGCACGACATGGGAGTGCGGCTCCTCGACGCCCGGGTGGCCGGCGTTGTAGTAGACGTCGACATGATCGACGTCGCCGCCGGGCGCTGAGAGATCGTCGAAGCGCTTGTCCGGATTGAGGTCCTTGATCGGCAGCATGTAGATCGTGCTGACGAGAATGCCGTCATGGTCGTAGGCGAGGAAGGGCCCCGCCGGCAGGGTCGCCGGATCGACGTAGAGCTGGCCGATGCCGGGCAGGAAGTCGGGCAGCGATACAAGGCTGCTGACCGCCTTGTAGGGCTCGGGCGGCGGCGCCTTGCCGACATCGGCGTCCTGCGCCGACGCCGGCAGCGAGCCGGCCAGCAGGAGTGCGAGCGCGACGGATGCGGTTCTCATGAGCGGACTCCTTCGTTGCCTTGGGCGCCGTCCAGAGCGCGGCGTCATCCAGTTGGATGCGACAGCGCCCCAGATGTTCCCGCCGATGAAGGAAGCCGCCCGAAGGAGCGTGCGCCGCCGCGGACGACGGTCTCAGCCGGTCGCGTCGAGCTGCGCGATCGCTTCGCGGTCGAGGGAGAGGCGGGTCGCCCCGACGATCTCGTCGAGCTGCGCGACGCTGGTCGCGCTGGCAATCGGCGCGGTGACGCTCGGGCGGGCGATCAGCCAGGCCAGCGCCACCTGCGCAGGCGTCGCATCGTAGCGGCGCGCGACGTCGTCGAGGGCGTTCAGAATCCTGAAGCCGCGCTCGTTCAGGTACTTCTTGATGCCGCCGCCGCGCGGACTCTTGCCGAGATCCGCCTCGGAACGGTATTTGCCGGTCAAAAACCCGCTGGCGAGCGCGTAATAGGTGATCACGCCGATCCCTTCCTTGAGGACCAGCGGCTCGAGCTCCGCCTCGTAGCCGGCACGATCGAAGAGATTGTACTCGGGCTGCAGCACCTCATAGCGCGCCCGGCCCGGGGCGCTGCCTGCCGCCAGCGCCGCCGCGAGTCCGGCGGCGTCGTAGTTGGAACCGCCGACCGCGCGGACCTTGCCCTGCTCGACCGGGCGTTGAAGCGCCTCGAGGGTCTCCTCGATCGGCGTGGCGGGATCGGGCCGGTGCGCGAGATAGAGGTCGACGTAGTCGGTCCCGAGCCGGCGCAGCGACGCCTCGGCCGCCTCCATGACGTAGTTGCGCGACAGGCCCTTCTTGCCCGGCCCCATCTCGGAGCCGCCCTTGGTGATGAGCACTACGCGCTCGCGGTTGCCGCGTTGCTTAAGCCACCTGCCGATGATCGCCTCCGACTCGCCGCCGGCATTGCCGTCGACCCAGCGCGAATAGACGTCGGCGGTGTCGATGGCATTGAGGCCGTGCGCCACGAACGCGTCGAGCAGCGCGAACGAGGTGGCTTCATCGGCGGTCCAGCCGAAGACGTTGCCGCCGAACACCAGCGGGCCGATCTCCAGCCCCGTCTTGCCGAGCTTGCGCCTTTCCACGGTCTCTCCCCCTCGTCTCGTTCCGGTCCGGCGCGCGGGTCAGCCGCGAAAGGCGGCGAGGCCGCCGACGCCGCTGCGATCGTAGGCATCGTCGCAGAACGCCTCGAGGGCGTCGATGCGGGATTCCGGCCAGCCGCCATGAGCGGCGTTGGCGCGGAACTTCCGGGCGATCTCGGCGCGGCCGAGCGGCTCGCGCACGCCGCCGCGAAGATAGGGCTGCCGCACCTCGCGCACGCTGCCGTCGCGCAGCACGACGCGCACCTCCCCGGTGTAGTTGCGCGGATACTCGTTGGCGGGGTCGATCTCATAGCGCACCCTGGCGGCGAGCGCCAGCAGCGCGGGATCGCGCACCCGGGCATCCCCGTATTGCTCGAGACCGGCCGCCCGGTCGATCAGGCCGAGCGCGATCGCGAACGGGCCGCTGAACTTCGCCGAGTAGGGCGTGCTGGGCTTGCGCTTCTCGGCGAGCGGCTCCCATAGCCGGTGCACGGTGCCCTCGCCGACCCGGCAGACCACCTCCTCGACATCGGCGGCCGCCACGCCTTCCCGGGCCAGCCGGATGGAGCAGTCGATGAAGGGATGCAGCATGGTGCCGCAGGCGTAGGGCTTGAAGGCGATCTTCGCCATCTGCCAGTCGCTGCCCAGACCTTCGGTCACGAAGCGGAAGTCGGGCGCGATCTCGGGGACGCCGAAGGCGTGGAAGAAGCCGTGCTCGCCCTCCAGCACGGTGCGTGGGCCGAGAAAGCCCTGGCGCCCGAGCAGGGCCGCGCGCTGGCCGGCCTGGGCCGCCCAGCCGGCGTGCAGGCGCTTGGTCCAGGTGCCCTCGGCGAGATATTCGATGATGCCCGACGCCATGCTGCCGGCGATGCCGATCGCGGAGGTGAGCTGGCGCGGCGACAGGCGCAGCACGGCGCCCACCCCGGCGGCGGCGCCGAGCGCGCCGATCACCGCGGTCGGATGGAAGCCGGCGCGGTGGATCGCGGTCGGCGCGACCAGGGCGAGCCGGCAGATCAGCTCGGCGCCGACGACGTAGCCGCGCAGCAGGTCGGTGCCGGACGCGCCGTAGCGCTCGGCCGCCGCCAGGACCGCCGGCAGCACCACGGCGCTGGCATGCACGGGCGTGCCCTCGAAGCTGTCGTCGAAATCCTCGCCGTGCGCGCCCGTGCCGTTGACGAAGGCGGCGCCGGCCGCATCCAGGCGGCGGCCGTGGCCGAGCGCCGTGCACGCTCCCTCGGCGTCCCACGCCGCGAGCGCCGCGCCGACATAGTCCGCGCCGCGCGCGGCGATGCAGAGGCCCGCGACGTCCAGCAGCGCATGCCGCGCCACGACGCGCGCCGCCTCCGGGATCGCTGCCGGCTCGAGCCCGCCCGCCCAGGCGGCAAAGATCTCCGCGAGCGCCCGTTCCGTCATGCCTGCGTTCCCCGTCGCCTGGTCAGTCGCTGCCGGCCTGGCCCAGCCGCTCCTGCTGCCGGCGCGCGCTGTACCAGTTGCGCGCGAGCGAGCCGGCCATGAGCAGCACCGCCGCCGCGAGCAGGCCTGCCGAGACCGGATCCTGCAGAAAGATCACGTGGTCGCCCTGCGACAGCACGAGCGAGCGCCGGTAGCTCGATTCGATCATGTGGCCGAGGATGACGCCCAGCACCAGCGGCAGGAACGGGAAGCCGAAATAGCGCAGGCCGTAGCCGAACACGCCGGCGGCCAGCACGATCCAGAGGTCCAGGAGGCTCTGGTTGATCGAGTAGACGCCGGAGAAGACCAGCGCATAGATGCCGGCGAGCAGGTAGGGCTTGGGCCGGCTGACCAGCCACAGGCACGGCGTCATGATGAGCATGCCGATCGGGATCTGCACGACGTTCGCGACCGCCAGCCCGCCATAGAGGCCGTAGATGAAGTCCGGCTCGTGCGCGAACAGCAGCGGCCCCGGCTGCAGGCCGTGGATCAGCAGGCCGCCGAGCAGCACCGCGGTCGAGTTCGAGCCCGGGATGCCGAAGGTGAGCGTCGGCACCAGGGCGGTGCAGGCGACCGTGTTGTTGGCGGCCTCGGGGGCGGCGATGCCTTCCTCGGAGCCCTTGCCGAACCGCTCGGGATGCCGCGACCAGCGCTTCGCCTCGTTGTAGCTCATGAAGGCGGCGACCGAGCCGCCGGCGCCCGGCATGCAGCCCTCGAAGATGCCGATCGCGGAGCCGATCAGCTGCGGCCGCAGCAGCCGGCGCCAGGTCAGGAAGCTCGGCAGCTTGACCCGCATATGGCGCTGCGGCTGCTGCCAGGCCGGCAGGCCGGCCTGGATCAAGAGCTCGCTCACCGCGAACACGCCGACCATGACCAGGATGTAGTCGATGCCGCCGAGCAGCTCCGGCCGGCCGAAGGTGAAGCGGCTGACGCCGGACTGCGGGTCGGTCCCGACCATGGCGATCATCAGGCCGAGCACGCCGGTGATCAGGCCCTTGATCAGCATGCCTTCGGCAAGCGTCGCGATCACGCTGATCGCGAGGATGCCGAGCGCGAAATAGGCCATCGGCGTGAACAGCAGGGCGACCTTGGCGAGCGGCTCGGTCAGCGCGACCAGCACGATCAGCCCGATCAGCCCGCCGGTCACGCCCGAGATCAGCGAGATGCCCAGAGCCTCGCCGCCGAGGCCCTGGCGCTGCATCTCGTAGCCGTCGATCACGGTGGCCGCGGCGGCGTTGGTGCCGGGCGTGCGAATCAGGATGGCGGGGATGGAGCCGCCGTATTCGGCGCCGACATAGGTCGCGGCGAGCAGCACGATCGCGGTCAGCGGCTCCATGCCGTAAGTGAACGGCAGCAGCAGCGCCATCGTGATCGAGGGCGAGATGCCGGGCAGGGCGCCGCCGATGATGCCCCAGGCGACGCCGCCCATGGCGGCGAACGCGGCGGGGGTGGTGGTCAGCGCCGTCCAGGCGTGCGCGAACATCTCCATCGCGGTGCTCTCGTTCGATCGTTGCCGGCGCCCGCTGGACCGTCAACCGGCCAGCGCGCGCCAGGCGGCGGGCCAGATCCCCGCCGGCAGCGGGATGCCGAGCAGGCGGACGAAGAGCAGATCGTAGAGGACGGCGAGGCCGACCGCGACGAGCACGAGCCGGACCGACAGGCTTTGGCCGAGATAGAGCGCGCTCACCAGCACGAGCAGGGCGACCGACGGCATGTAGCCGATGCTGCCGATCACGGCGAGATAGCCCATGCCGATCAGCAGCATGCCGGCGGCGCGCAGATGCGCGCGCGCCCCGCCGGCCTCGATCTCGCCGTCCGGCGCTGCGGCCCGGCGGGGCCGCGCCAGCTGCTGCCCGATCAGCAGGACCGAGAGCACGGCGAGGCCGATCGCCAGACCCTTGGGCACCGCCTGCGCGCCGACGATACCCTCGAGCTTGCTGATCCGGATCTGGTCGGCGCCGAGCCAGTACAGCCCGGCGACGACGATCAGGCCGAGAGCGACGCTCGTATCCCTGGTCACGCTGCGCCGGCCGCTGGCGGCCTCAGTCCTCGGTGATGCCGTATTCCTTCATAAAGGCCTTCTGCTCGGCGGCGAACTTGTCGATGAACTGAACGTACTCGTCGTGCGGCATGAACGCCGGGACGAGGCTGCCCTGCTGGTAGTACGCCTTGAAGTCGGGATCCTCGAGCAGCAGCGGGATGGCCTGCTCCCAGGCAGCGATCACGTCCTCGGGCAGGCCCTTCGGTCCGGCCAGGCCGCGGAACTTGTCGACCACCAGATCGATGCCCTGCTCGCGCGCGGTCTGCAACTCCGGGAAGCCCTCCAGCCGCTCGGCGGTGTAGCTCGCCAGCAGCTTGATGTCGCCGGCCTCGATCTGGCCGACCAGCTCCTGGATCTCGCCGACGCCGACGTCGAGCGTGCCGTTCAGCACGTTGATCAACAGGTCGCCGCCGCCCTCGTGCGTCACGATGATGACGTCGGTGCCGGTCAGCGCCTTCATCTCCTCCATCACCTGCCGGTCGAGCGAGCCCGGGGTGCTGACCCCCCACCGCTGCTGGCCGGGATTCGCCTTGGCGGCCTCGATCACCTCGGCAAGCGAATCGAAGGGGCTTTCGGCGCGCGTGTAGACGATCTGCGGGTCGAGGAACACGTTCACCAGCGGCTCCATGTCCTCGTAGCTGTACTCCACGTCCGACAGGATCGAGGTGTTGATGTAGGTCGGCGTGGTGCCGTACAGGATCGAGCCGTCGGCGGGCGAGGTGGCCAGGCGCGCCATGGCCTTGGCGCCGCTGCCGCCGGTCACG